>NZ_JAVRHI010000402.1:0-65922 GCF_034105845.1 Streptomyces sp. CRN 30
GGGCGGCCGGCGCGGGCGGCGAGGGCCAGTCCGGCGCCGGTGAGGACACCGGCCGCGGTGAGCGCGGCGGCCGGGCGGACGCGGCCGGACGGGAGGGGGCGGCGGGGGCGTTCGGCGGCGTCCTCGGCGCGGTCGGCCCAGTCGTTGAGGACCATGCCGGCCTCGTAGAGGCAGAGGGAGGAGCCGATGGCGAGTGCGGTGCGGGGGCCGGGCGGGGTGCCCGTCGCCGCCGCTCCGCTCAGTACGTCGCCGGGCACGGTGAGCAGCGCGGGGAGCCGGAGAAGCTCCGCCCACGCCCGGACGGCGGCGGGAACCGAGGAATCGGCGGAGGACGCCGTGCGGGAGCGGGAGGTGACACGCGGCGTACTGCGGGACGAGGAGGGGGCACATGACGTACTACGGAAGGACGAGGGAACACACGCCCTACCGCGGGACCGGCGGCGGATCACCGGCGCTCACCCGTGCCGAGGCGGGCGGCGAGGCCGAGGAGTTCCGCGTACTGCTCCCCCAGGCCGGACGGGCCGTCGCCCACCGGGTCCTTGAAGTAGAAGCCGAGGGCGCGCAGGGGGCCGGTGAGGCCCGCTTCGTGGGCGCGGGCGGTGAGCCGGGCCAGGTCGAGGACGAGGGGTGCGGCGAGCGCCGAGTCGCAGCCCTGCCAGATGGTCTGGAGGATCATGCGGGTGCCGAGGAAGCCGTCGAAGGCGACGTGGTCCCAGGCGGTCTTGAAGTCGCCGAGGGCGGGGACGTCGTCGATGTGGACCTGGCCCTCGACAGGGGCGCCGAGGGTGTCGGCGAGGACGCGTTCCTTGCCGGCGTTCTTCGCCGCGGCGGCGGCCGGGTCGGCGAGGGCGGCGCCGTCGCCGCCGCCGAGCAGGTTGGCGCCGGACCAGGCGCGGACGGCGAGGGCCCGCTGGGTGAACATCGGGCCGAGGACCGAGCGGAGCAGGGTCTGGCCGGTCTTGCCGTCGCGTCCGGCGTACGGCAGGCCACTGGCTGCCACCGGGTCGGTCAGGGCCGGGTGGTGCAGGCCGGTGGAGGGCGTGAAGTTGACGTAGGGGCAGCCGGCGCGGAGGGCCGCCGCGGCATAGAGCGAGCTGGGCGGCAGGTCGTCGCCGGTGGCCAGCGGCTCGGTGGAGGCGACGTTGACGACCACGGTGCGTGCGACACCCGTGCGGTGTGCGAAGTCGCGGATGTCGGCGGCGAAGGCGGTGATGAGTTCCTCGGCGGTGCGGGTGTCGCCGGGCAGCGGGCCGCCGGGGCGGATCTCACCGTCGGCGGCGGCGAGTTCGGCGTGGACGGCGGACGGCAGGCCGGGCGGGAGCACGCCGGCGGCGGCGAGGGTCTCGGCGCGCTTGGGCAGCGGGCAGTCCACGGTGTCGTGGCCGCCGAAGACCAGGGAGGTCAGCGGCGGCAGTGCGGAGCCGCTGAACTCGGGTGCCTCGGTGACCATCCCGGTCGGCGGGTGCAGGCCGGCGGTCACGGCGGCGCAGCCCGCCACCACGGTGGTGGCGACGGACCCGCGCGCACCGATCAGCCAGACACCGGTACGGGGGGAGGGGGAAAGGGAAGGGGACGCGGACATGGGCAGCCTCCTTGTCGGACGCGTCGGGGGTGGCGCCCCGGCCCGCTGGGCCGGGTGGTGACGGCGGGCGGGGGTCCGGCGTCCCCCGCCCGCCGCCGTCTGGTCGCCCCGGTGGGGCTAGTTCGGCAATTGCTTGAGCTGGATGTTCCGGAAGGAGACCTGGTCGTCGGCGCCGTGGTTCTGCAGGCCGATGTAGCCGTCGGTCAGGCTCCGCTCGGGGTCCTTGTTGGTGAAGTCATTGATCTTGACTCCGTTGAGGAACACCTGGAGGCGTTCGCCCTGGACCTTGATCTCGTAGGAGTTCCACTGGCCGGGCGGCCTCAGAACCTGGTCGCGGGCCTTGATGTCGGCCGACTTGAAGGAGTAGACGGAGCCCGTGGTGCGGTCGGCGGCGTCGGTGGCGTCGATCTGGATCTCGTAGCCCTTGTTCACCGCGGACCAGGGGTCGTCGGAGGCCGGGAAGCCGACGAAGACACCGGAGTTGTCGTCGCCCCGCATCTTCCAGTCGAGCTTGAGGGAGTACGACTTCAGCTCCTTGGCCTGGTACCAGAGCAGGCCCATGCCACCCTCGGAGACCAGGGTGCCGTCCCGGACGTCGAACTTGCCGGGGCCGGCCTGCTTCCAGCCGTCCAGGGTCTGGCCGTTGAAGATCTTCCGGTGGCCCTTGCTCGGCTTGCAGTCCGCCTTGACCTGGCCGGTGGCGTACTGGAGGCCGCCGAGCAGGTGGGCGCGGAAGGCCTCGTCGGCGTAGGACTCCTTGGTGTGGCCGAGGCCGGTGTAGAAGGAGCGGCCGCCCTCGTACGGCTTGCACCAGGCGATCGGGTGGTCGCCCTTCATGGTGCCGCCGTCGTAGGTGGTCTCGTCGAGGGTGGCGAGGACCTTGGCCTGTTCACGCGGGTTGGTGCGGTAGTTGTACAGCTCGTCGGTGTGCTCCCAGGTGTCGCCCAGGTGGGCGGTGGCGGGGTGCTCGTGGTCCTCGACGCGGACGGTGGCCTTCTGGATGGCCGGATGGGAGTCGAAGTAGGCGCCGACGAGGCCGCCGTAGAACTCCCAGTCGTACTCGGTGTCGGCGGCGGCGTGGACGCCCAGGTATCCGCCGCCACCCGCCACGTAGTTCTCGAACGCCTTCTGCTGGTCGGCGTCGAGGACGTCACCGGTGGTGGAGAGGAAGGCGACCGCGTCGTACTTGGCGAGGTTGGCCGTGGTGAACTGCTTGGCCTCCTCGGTCGCGGTGACGGTGATGCCGGCGGGGGCGCCGAGTTCCTTCAGCGCGGCGATGCCCTCGGGGATGGAGTCGTGGCGGAAGCCGGCCGTCCTGGAGAAGACGAGGACCTTCTTGCCGTTCCGGTACGGCTCCTTGGAGAACTCGAAGTCGTCGACGTCGAACAGCGCGCCGTCGCCGCCCTTGAAGACCAGGTAGATGTCGGTGGTCTTCTTCGGCAGGGACCGCAGCGGCACGTCGACGTCCTGGAACGTCTCCCAGCCACCGGTCGGCGGGATGTACGCGGAGCCGTGCAGCGGGCCGTCGGGCGAGCCGGTGCGCAGTTCGACGAAGCCGCCGTCGCCGCCGGAGGAGGCGCGGACGGTCACCTTCTTCTGCCCGTCGAACCTGTACGGGCTGAAGGAGATCCAGTCGCCGTCGTGGACGTCGCCGACGGTCTTGCCGCCGTTGGCGCCGGTCTTGTCGATCACCGAGACGCCGGACTGGGTGGTGAAGTGCTCGGCCTGGCGGTGCAGCGGCTGGAGGACGGTGCGGGCGGTGCCGGTCAGGGCCTCCTGGCCGTTCGCGCCGCCGTCGGTGTAGCTCGCGCCGACGACGCCGTAGATGTTGGCGTTGGGGTCGTGGCCGCCGTCACCGGCGGGCGGCTTCAGGGTGCCCTCGCAGCCGGTCTCGCTGGTCAGCTCGTGGGCGTGGTTGTCGTGGCCGAGGCTGTAGGCGACCTTCACCTTGGAGCAGTCGATCGTCTCCTCGGGGTCGGTGACGGTCACCTTGAAGGGGACGGGTTCACCGAAGGCGGCCAGGGCGCCGTTGCCGGGGACGTCGATCCTCACCTCGGGTGCGGTGTTGCCGACGACGATGCGGACGCTGGCGGAGCCGGTGTTGCCCTCGGGGTCCTTGGCGGTGAAGGTCGCGGTGTAGGTGCCGGCCTTCTTGTACTTGTGGGTGGGGGTGAGGCCCTCGCCGGTGGTGCCGTCGCCGAAGTCCCAGCTGTGGGTGAGGTTCGGGGAGTCGGCGTCCTTGACGGTGGCGGTGAACTTCACCTTGAGGCCGACCGCGCCGGAGGTCTTGTCGGCGCTCACCTCGGCGATCGGGGAGAAGCCGTCCTCGGCGTTCTCGATCCGGTAGAGGCCGGAGTGCTCGTCGCCCTGGAACCAGGAGAGGCCGTAGTCGAGGACGTACAGCGCGCCGTCGGGGCCGAAGTCCATGTCCATGATCTGGGTGCCGGTCCACGGGAAGTCGTTGATCGACGCGACCGAGCCATCGCCGTTCTCCTCGATCCGCTTGATCCACTGGCGGCCGAACTCCCCGGCGAAGAAGTCGCCGTCGTACTCCTCGGGGAACTTCACCGACGAGTCGAGGTCGGGGTCGTAGTGGTAGACCGGGCCGGCCATCGGGGACTCGGAGCCGCTGCCGAACTCGGGCACGGAGTCGTCGTCGTAGGGGATCCACGCGGGCTGCGCGGGCGGCAGGTCGACGAGGCCGGTGTTGTGCGGCGAGGTGTTCTTCGGGGCGGCGCAGTCGAAGGTCTCGCCGGAGGTGCCGGTGGCGAAGTCGTAGTCGACGTACGGGTCGTTGGCGCCGGTGCAGAACGGCCAGCCGAAGTTGCCCGGCTCGGTGACGCGGGCGAACTCGACCTGTCCGGCCGGTCCCCGGTTCGGGTTCGCGGCGCCGGCGTCGGGGCCGTAGTCACCGACGTAGACGATGCCGGTCTTCTCGTCGACGCTGATCCGGAACGGGTTCCGGAAGCCCATCGCGTAGATCTCGGGGCGGGTCTTCTCGGTGCCGGGCGCGAAGAGGTTGCCCTCGGGGACGGTGTACGAGCCGTCCTCGGCGACCTTGATCCGCAGGATCTTGCCGCGCAGGTCGTTGGTGTTGCCGGAGGAGCGGCGGGCGTCGAAGGCCGGGTTGCGGTCGGGGCGCTCGTCGATCGGGGTGTAGCCGTCGGAGGCGAACGGGTTGGAGTCGTCGCCGGTGGAGAGGTAGAGGTTGCCGTCGGCGTCGAAGTCGATGTCACCGCCGACGTGGCAGCAGGTGCCGCGGGAGGCGGCGACGTCGAGGACCTTCTTCTCGCTGGCGAGGTCCAGGGTGCCGTTGGCGTTGAGGGTGAAGCGGGAGAGCCGGTTGACGCCGTCGAACGCGGCGAACTGCTCGGGGGTGCCGTTCTCCGGGGCGTCGCCCTCGGGGGTGTCGAGCGGCGGGGCGTAGTAGAGGTAGATCGCCCGGTTGTCCGCGAAGTCCGGGTCGACGCCGACGCCCTGGAGGCCCTCCTCGTCGTGGCTGTAGACGGGGATCTTGCCGGCGACCTTGGTGACGCCGCCCTGGTCGGTGAGGCGGAGTGTGCCGTCGCGGGCGGTGTGCAGGACACTGCGGTCCGGGAGGACGGCGAGCGACATCGGCTCGCCCGTCTCGGGTTCGCCCTTGGCGAGCGGCACCTGCTGGAACTGTCCCTCGGCGGCGGTCGGTTCCTCGGCCGCCGGGTGGCCGGGGTGGGCGCCGGCGACGGTCGCGGGGGTGCCCACGGCCAGCAGCAGGCCGGTGAAGAGGGCGAGGGCGGTGCGGTGCCTGGTTCTCCTGGTGGTTCTGAGCCTGGTTCTGTGCACGAGGTCCCTCCGGGAACGGGTAGGCCGTACGGGTGGGTGCGTAGAACGTGCGGATGGGTGCGCAGGACGTGCGGATGGGCGCGTGGAACGTGCGGATGGGCGCGTAGAACGTGCGGTGCGGGCGCCGGGGTGCGCCGTCACCCCGGAACGGAACGGGGGCTAATTGCCGAACGCCGCGTCGAAGGAGGCCGTCGGCGGTTCGAAGTCGTACTGCTTGAGGCGGGTCAGGGCCTCGGGGGCGCCCTGGAGGCGGTCCATGCCGGCGTCCTCCCACTCCACGGAGACGGGGCCCTGGTAGCCGATGGACCGCAGCATGCGGAAGACGTCCTCCCAGGGGACGTCGCCGTGTCCGGCGGAGACGAAGTCCCAGCCGCGGCGGGGGTCGCCCCAGGGCAGGTGGGAGCCGAGGCGGCCGTTGCGGCCGTCGAGACGCTTGCGGGCCTCTTTGCAGTCGACGTGGTAGATCCGGTCGCGGAAGTCCCACAGGAAGCCGACCGGGTCGAGGTCCTGCCACACGAAGTGGGAGGGGTCGAAGTTGAGGCCGAAGGCGGGCCGGTGGCCGACGGCCTCCAAGGCTCGCCGGGTGGTCCAGTAGTCGTAGGCGATCTCGCTGGGGTGGACCTCGTGGGCGAAGCGGACGCCCTCGGTGTCGAAGACGTCGAGGATGGGGTTCCAGCGGTCGGCGAAGTCCTGGTAGCCGCGTTCGATCATCGACTCGGGGGCCGGCGGGAACATGGCGACGAGGTGCCAGATCGCGGAGCCGGTGAAGCCGATGACGGTGTCGACGCCGAGGCGGGCGGCGGCCCGCGCGGTGTCCTTCAGTTCGGCGGCGGCCCGCTGCCGTACGCCCTCGGCGTCGCCGTCGCCCCAGATCCGGGCGGGCAGGATCGCCTCGTGGCGTTCGTCGATGATGGCGTCGCAGACGGCCTGGCCGACGAGGTGGTTGGAGACGGCCCAGCACTTCAGGCCGTACTTGTCGAGGAGCTGGTGGCGGCCGTCGACGTAGGACGGGTCGGCGAGGGCCTTGTCGACCTCGAAGTGGTCGCCCCAGCAGGCGAGTTCGAGTCCGTCGTAGCCGAAGTCCCGGGCGAGGCGGCAGACCTCCTCCAGAGGCAGGTCGGCCCACTGTCCGGTGAACAGGGTGAAGTCGCGCGGCATCGTACGGAATCCTCCTCAGGCGGTCACGGGGGTGAAGACGGCGTTCTTCCCGGCGCTCTCCTCCACGGCGGCGAGCACCCGCTGCACCTGGAGCCCGTCGGCGAAGGACGGTTCGGGCGCGTGTCCGGCGGCGATCGCGTGGACGAGGTCGCGGGCCTGGTGGACGAAGGTGTGCTCGTAGCCGAGGCCGTGGCCGGGCGGCCACCAGGCGTCCAGGTAGGGGTGGTCGGGTTCGGTGACGAGGATGCGGCGGAAGCCGCCGTGCGTGGCGGGTTCGGTGCCGTCGTGGTACGAGAGTTCGTTGAGGCGCTCCAGGTCGAAGGCGAGGGAGCCCTTCTCGCCGTTGAGTTCGACCTTCAGGGCGTTCTTGCGGCCGGTGGCGTACCGGGTGGCCTCGAAGGAGGCGAGGGCGCCGGAGGGGAAGCGGCCGGTGAAGAGGGCGGCGTCGTCCACGGTGACCTCGCCGGTGGTGGTGTCGGCCGAGGCGGCGGAGAGGCCCTGGGCGGCCCCGGCGGGCAGGGGCCGTCGGCGTACGAAGGTCTCGGTGAGGGCGGAGACGCCGGTCAGCCGCTCCCCCGTCAGGTACTGGGCGAGGTCGACGATGTGGGCACCGAGGTCGCCGAGCGCGCCGGAGCCGGCGGCTTCCTTGCGCAGCCGCCAGGTCAGCGGGGCGGCCGGGTCGACCAGCCAGTCCTGGAGGTAGGTGACGCGTACGTGGCGCAGCCGGCCGAGGCGGTCCTCGGCGACCATGCGGCGGGCCAGGGCGGTGGCGGGCACCCGGCGGTAATTGAAGCCGACCATGGCGACCTGGCCGCGGGCGGCGGCCTCCTCGGCGGCGCGGGTCATCGCCTCGGCCTCGGCGACGGTGTTGGCCAGCGGTTTCTCGCACAGGACGTGCTTGCCGGCGGCGAGCGCGGCGAGCGCGATCTCGGCGTGGCTGTCGCCGGGGGTGCAGATGTCGACGAGGTCGACGTCGTCGCGTTCGACCAGGGCCCGCCAGTCGGTCTCGGCGGCGGCCCAGCCGTGCCGGACGGCCGCGGTGCGGACGGCGTCGGCGTCCCGCCCGCAGATCACGGCCAGGACGGGGTCGAGCGGCAGGTCGAAGACGCGTCCGGCGGTGCGCCAGCCCTGGGAGTGGGCGGCGCCCATGAAGGCGTAGCCGACCATGCCGACCCGCAGCGGCGGTCTGGCGCCGGGTGCCCCCGCGATGCCGGTCCCGGCCGCGGTACCGGCCCCGACCGCGGTACCGGACCCGGCCGCACTGCCGGACCCGACCGCGATACCGGCCCCGACCACACTGCCGGACCCGACCGCGGTACCGGACCCGGCTGTGGTGCCGTTCTCGGCCGCACTGCCGGTCCCCGCTCCGGTCCCGGCACCAGTCCCCGCTCCGGTCCCCGCTCGGATACCGGTACCGGCCCCGGCTCCAGTCCCGGCACCGGTGCCGGTGCCGGTGCCGGCTCCGGTGCCCGTGCCGGGCCGGTCGGCTGCCGGCTCCGCCCCGGCCCCCTCGGGCTGCTGCGGCTGTCCCATGCGGATGTCCTCCTCGTCGTGGTGGTGCGGCGGCGCACGCCCCCGCGCCCGGGGACCGGCCGGCCCCCGGGCGGGGTCCCGCCCCGGGCCGGTCGGGCCGGCGGGGCGGGGTGGCGGGCCCCTTGCGTGAAGCCGGTGGGTACGGCCCGGCTACTTGAAGCCGGTGGACATGTACCGGTCGACGTTCTCCTTGTCGACGACGGCCGAGTAGAGCGTGAGGTGGGCCGGGATCTCGTACTCGGCGAGGCCGCTGACGCCCTTGCCCTGGCCGAGGGCGCGGGCGAGGTCGATCGCGGAGGCGGCCATGGTCGGCGGGTAGAGGACGGTCGCCTTCAGGACGCTGTCGTCCTGCTCGATCGCCTGGAACGCGGAGAGCGCGCCCGCGCCGCCGACCATCAGGAAGTCGTCCCGGCCGGCCTGTTCGATGGCGCGCAGGGCGCCCACGCCCTGGTCGTCGTCGTGGTTCCACAGCGCGTCGAAGGACGACTGGGCCTGGAGCAGCTGGGCCATCTTGGCCTGGCCGGACTCGACGGTGAAGTCGGCGGCCTGGCGGGCGACCTTCTTGATGTTCGGGTAGTTCTTCAGGGCGTCGTCGAAGCCCTGGGTGCGCTGCCGGGTCAGTTCCAGGTTGTCGATGCCGGCGAGTTCGACGACCTTGGCGCCGGACTTGTCCTTGAGTTTCTCGCCGATGTAGTGGCCGGCGTTGAGACCCATGCCGTAGTTGTCGCCGCCGACCCAGCATCGGTACGCCTGCGGAGTGTTGAAGATACGGTCGAGGTTGACCACGGGTATCCCGGCGCGCATCGCCTTCAGCCCGACCTGGGTGAGGGCCTTGCCGTCGGCTGGCAGCACCACCAGGACGTCGACCTTCTTGTTGATGAGGGTCTCGATCTGGCCGATCTGCTGGGCGGTGTCGTTGGAGCCCTCGGTGACCTCCAGGGTGACGTCCTCGTACTTCTCGGCGCGGCCCTTGGCCTGGTCGTTGATGGCGTTGAGCCAGCCGTGGTCGGCGAGCGGACCGGCGTAGCCGATGGTGACCTGCTTGCCGGGCTTGTCGTCGGCGGCGGGCTGGGAGTTGGCGTCCGACTGGTCCTGGTCGTCGGAGTCGTCGGACTCGTTGCTCGTACACCCGGTCAGGAAGGCGCCGGCGGACACGGCGGCGGCTCCGAAGAGCAGCCCTCTGCGGCTCGCGAAAGGCGTGTGCTCTGGCATGTCGGTCAACCCTTTCCTCAGGTCGTGCTCGCGGTACGGCGCTGGACCAGCACGGCGGCGACGATGATCGCGCCCTTGGCGATCTGCTGGACGTCGCTCTGCAGGTTGTTCAGGGCGAAGATGTTGGTGATCGTGGTGAAGATGAGGACGCCGAGGACGGAGCCGACGATGGTGCCCCGGCCGCCGCTGAGCAGCGTGCCGCCGATGATCGCGGCGGCGATGGCGTCGAGTTCGTAGAGGTTGCCGTTGGTGTTCTGGCCGGAGCCGGACAGGACGATGAGCAGGAAGGCGGCGATGCCGCAGCACAGGCCGGAGAGCAGGTAGAGGTAGAGGCGCTGGCGGCGGACGTCGATGCCGGCGAGGCGGGCGGCCTCGGCGTTGCCGCCGACGGCGACGGTGCGGCGGCCGAAGGTGGTGCGGTTGAGCACCAGCCAGCCGATGACGGTGACGGCGGCGAAGACCAGGACCAGCGGCGGGATACCGAGGACGTAGGCGTCGCGTTCGCCGAGGTCGAGGACGGAAGTGACGGTGACGACCTGGGTACGGCCGTCGGTGATCTGCAGGGCGAGGCCGCGGGCGGAGGCCAGCATGGCGAGGGTGGCGATGAACGGCACCATCGCGCCGTAGGCGATGAGGACGCCGTTGACGAGTCCGCAGCCGACGCCGACGACGATCGCGGTGAACAGGATGCCGAAGAACCCGTACTCCTGGGTGGCGACCGTCGTCGCCCACACCGAGGCCAGGGCGACGATGGCGCCGACGGAGAGGTCGATGCCGCCGGACATGATGACGAAGGTCATGCCGACGGTGACGACGCCGATGACGGACGCCTGGGTGAGGACGAGTTGCAGGTTGCGGGTGTCCAGGAACTCGTCGGGCTTGGTGATGCCGCCGATGAGGACCAGTACGGCGAGCACGCCGAGCAGGGACAGGATGCGGACGTCGGCGCGGGCGAGCACGCCCCGCCAGGCGGGCGTCCCGTCCACCGGGGCCGCCTTGCCGGTCCCGGTCCCGGTGCCGGCACCGGTGCCGTGGCCGTTGCCGTTGCCGTTGCCGTCGCGGGGTGGTGACACGTGCTGCGTCATGACGCCGGGCTCCCTTCCATGACGAGGTCGAGTACGCGGTGTTCGTCGAGTTCGCGGGCGGGCGCCTCGTGCACGACGTGGCCCTCGCGCAGGACCAGCACCCGGTCGGCGAGGCCGAGCACCTCGGGGACCTCGCTGGAGACCAGCAGCACGGCGAGGCCCTCGTCGGCGAGGCTGCGGACGACCGCGTACAGCTCGGCGCGGGCGCCGACGTCGACGCCGCGGGTGGGTTCGTCGAGCAGCAGGACGCGGCAGCCGCGCAGCAGCCAGCGGGCCAGGACGGCCTTCTGCTGGTTGCCGCCGGACAGGGTGCGCACGGGGACGTCGGGGTTGTCGGGGCGCAGGGAGAGTTCGCGGACGGCGGCGCGGGCGGCGCCCCGTTCGGCGCCCCGGTCGAGCCAGCCGCCGCGCGAGAAGCGGGACATCGACGACACCGACACGTTGCGGGTGACGGACTCCAGCATCAGCAGGGCCTGGGCCTTGCGCTCCTCGGGGGCGAGTCCGAGGCCCGCGCGGACGGCGGCCCGTACGCTGCCGGGCCTGAGCGGGCGGCCGTCGACCAGCACCCGTCCGGCCGACGGCTTCCGGGCGCCGTAGACGGTCTCCAGGATCTCGGAGCGGCCGGAGCCGACCAGTCCGGCGAGGCCGACGATCTCGCCGGGCCGCACCTGAAGGTCGAGCGGCGCGAACTCGCCGTCGCGGGTGAGTCCCTCGACACTCAGCACCGGCGCGGCGGCCGGCGGGGCCGGGGGCCGGTCGGGGAAGACGTACTCGACGTTCCGGCCGGTCATCAGCGCCACCACCTCCTTGGTGGGGGTGGACTTCGCCGGGAGGCCGCCCGCCACCGCGCGGCCGTCCTTGAGGACGGTGACCCGGTCGCCGATGCGGCGGATCTCCTCCAGGCGGTGCGAGATGTAGACGACGGCGACCCCGGCGGCGGTGAGGTTCGCGACGATCCGGAAGAGGTTGTCGACCTCGTCGGGGTCGAGGGCGGCGGACGGCTCGTCCATGACGATCAGCCGTACGTCGTGGGAGAGGGCGCGGGCCATGGACACGATCTGCTGGTGGGCCGCCGACAGGTCGCCGACCAGGCGGCCGGGGTCGATCTCGGGGTGGCCGAGCCGTTCCAGGAGGGCGGCCGTGGACACCCGGGCGGCGCGGCCGCGGACGACGAATCCGGCGGTGGTGGGCTCGTGGCCGAGGTGGACGTTCTCCGCGACGGAGAGGTGCTCGACCAGGTCGAGTTCCTGGTAGATGGTGGCGATGCCCAGGCGCATGGCGGCGATGGGCGAGCGCAGAGTAACCGTTTCTCCTCGCCAGTCGATGGTGCCGGTGTCGGGCTGGTGGGCACCGGCCAGCACCTTGATGAGCGTGGACTTCCCGGCCCCGTTCTGGCCGAGCAGGCAGTGCACCTCACCGGCCTGGACGTCGAGGTCGACGCCGTCCAGGGCCCGGACCCCGGGGAAGGACTTGGTGATGCCGGACATGCTGAGCAGCGGTGGTTCTGGTGCCATGTGAGGTCCCCTCGGCGGGCGTACGGGCCGGTGTCAGGGCAGGGCGGAGCAGCGCGCTGTACAGGAAGGGTGCCGGGAGGCGGGGGTGCTACGCGGGTGAGAACAGGTGGTCGCTGATGAGCCGGGCGGCGCCGATGACTCCGGCGGTGGGGCCCAGCTCCCCGAGCACGATGGGCAGGTTGCCGGTCGCCAGGGGCAGTGACTGGCGGTAGACCTGGGTGCGGATCGCGGCGAGCAGGGTGTGGCCGAGGCCGGTCACCCCGCCGCCGATCACCACGAGGCCGGGGTTGAAGAAGCTGACCAGGCCGGCGATGACCTGGCCGGTGCGGGTGCCGCCCTCACGGATGAGGTCGAGTGCGGTCGGGTCTCCGGCCGCGGCGGCGGCGGCGACGTCGGCGGCGCTCAGGGTCACGGCTCCCGCCCCGCCCGCGCCCGCCTCCAGGCGGCTCGCGAGTTCGGCGGAACGGCCCTGCTGGGCGGCCTCGGTGGCGTCGCGCGCCAGTGCCGCGCCGCTGAAGTGGGCCTCCAGGCAGCCCCGGTTGCCGCAGGCGCACGGGCGGCCCTCGGGTACGGCCTGGATGTGCCCGATGTCGCCGGCGCTGCCCGTCGTACCGCGGTAGACCTCACCGCCGACGACGATGCCGCAGCCGATACCGGTGCCGATCTTGACGACGAGGAAGTCGTGCACGGTGCGGGCGACGCCCGCGTGCTGCTCCCCCAGCGCCATGAGGTTCACGTCGTTGTCGACCATGACCGGGCAGCCGAGTTCCTGGCTGAGCGCCTCCCGTACGGGGAAGCCGTCCCAGCCGGGCATGATCGGCGGGGCCACCGGGACGCCCTCGGGGAAGCGGACCGGTCCCGGGACGCCGATGCCGGCGCCGTCGAAGCCCTCCGCGAGTCCCGAGGCGCGCAGCTTGGCGGCCATGGCGAGGACCTGCTCGAAGACCGCGACGGGGCCCTCGCGCACGTCCATGGGCTGGTTGATGTGTCCGAGGATCTCCAGCTCGGCGTTGGTGACGGCGACGTCGACCGAGGTCGCGCCGATGTCGACGCCGAGGAACCGCAGTCCGGGGTTGAGCCGGATGTTGTGCGAGCGGCGCCCACCACGGGAGGCGGCGAGTCCGTCGGCGACGGCCAGTCCGGTCTCCAGCAGCCGGTCCACCTCCACGGCCAGTTTCGACCGGGAGAGGTCGACCTGGTCGCCCAGCTGGGCGCGGGAGTTGGGACCGCCGTCGCGCAGCAGCTTCAGCAACCGGGCCTGATGGGCGTTGGCGGGTCGTGCGGTCATGCGTCTCACGTGCCCCTCCCCGCCTCAACCGGCTGCCTGTGGCTGTGCTTTCGAGGGGAACCTAGCAGCGGCTGCCGAACCTGGGAAGAAGCTGTGCACAGATTGCCGCCGACTTTCTCCACTCACAGGACAAAGAAGGGCCACCGGGGCCGCCGGCCGACGGCGTCGGCTCTCAGGACGTGGCGCGGGCGTGGTACGAGCGGCGGGTGTGTTCCGTGTGTTCGCGCATCAGCCCGGTCGCGCGCTGCTCGTCCCGGTCGGTGACGGCCGCGATCAGCTCGCGGTGCTCGGTCCAGGACTGCTGGCCGCGCTGCCGGGCGATCGGCGTGTAGTACCAGCGCACCCGGCGGTCGACCTGCGCGGCGAGCCCGGCGAGGACGGTGTTGCCCGCCAGCTCCATGATCTTCGCGTGGAACCGGGCGTTCAGGGCGACCGCCGCGTCCACGTCGTCCGCCGCGACGGCCGCCTCGCCCTCGGCGCACAGTTCCTCCAGGGCCGCCACGCCCGCGCTCGTCGCGTTGGCCGCCGCGAGCCGGGCCGCCTCGGCCTCCAGCAGCGTACGGACGGTCAGCAGCTGGTCGGCCTCCTCCTCCGTCGGCTCGTGCACGAACGCGCCCTGGGCGGGCCGGAGATCGACCCACCCCTCGGTGTTCAGCCGCTGGAGCGCCTCGCGCACCGGCTGCCGGGAGACGCCCAGGTGACCGGCGAGTTCGCTCTCGACGAGGTGCTGGCCGGGGCTGAGGGCCCGGGTGGTGATGAGTTCGAGCAGCGCCTCGTAGACGCGGTCGCGCAGGGGGCCGGGTCGTTCGAGCTTGGGCACCGCACCCTGCGGCAGTCCGGTCGACAACATATCGGCCCCCTCGGCGGAAGAAAGACGCGGCAGAAAGACGGTAAAGAAAGTATCAATTGTCTTTCGTCTACAGTCTACGGCGCCTCGGCGCCGCTCCTCGGGGGCCGCCGAAGGCTCCCGGCCGGGGAGCCTTCGGCCTCCGGGCTCAGGGGCAGCGGACGACCTGCCCGGCGTAGGAGAGGTTGCCGCCGAAGCCGAAGAGCAGGACCGGGTCGCCGGTGCCGATCTCGCCGCGCTCCACCAGTTTGGCGAGCGCGAGGGGGATGCTGGCCGCCGAGGTGTTGCCGGACTCGGTGACGTCGCGGGCGACGACGGCGTTGACCGCGCCGATGCGCTCGGCGAGCGGCTCGATGATGCGCAGGTTGGCCTGGTGCAGCACGACGGCGGCGAGGTCGGCGGGATCCACTCCGGCCCGCTCGCACACCCCGCGGGCGATGGCGGGGAGCCGGGTGGTCGCCCACCGGTAGACGCTCTGGCCCTCCTGGGCGAACCGCGGCGGGGTGCCCTCGATCCGCACGGCGTGCCCCATCTCGGGCACCGAGCCCCACAGCACGGGACCGATGCCGGGTGCGGTGCCCTCGGCGGCGGGTTCGACCACGGCGGCGCCCGCGCCGTCCCCCACCAGGACGCAGGTGGTGCGGTCGGTCCAGTCGGTGACGTCGGACATCTTGTCGGCGCCGATCACCAGCGCCCGGCGGGCGCTGCCCGCGCGGACGGCGTGGTCGGCGGTGGCCAGGGCGTGGGTGAACCCGGCGCACACCACGTTCAGGTCCAGCGTGGCGGGGCTCCCCATGCCGAGCCGGGCGGCGACCCGGGCGGCCGTGTTCGGGGAGCGGTCGATGGCGGTGGAGGTGGCGACCAGCACCAGGTCGACGTCGGCGGGGGTCGCGCCGGCCGCGGCGAGCGCCTTCGCGGCGGCGTGCGCGGCGAGTTCGTCGACCGGTTCGTCGGGACCGGCGATCCGGCGGGTGCGGATGCCCACCCGGCTCGTGATCCACTCGTCACTGGTGTCGACCAGGCCCGCCAGGTCCTCGTTGGTGAGCACCCTGGCGGGCTGGTGGTGGCCGACGCCCGTGATGCGCGAGCCGTGCATAAGCGGATCCCCTCAATTGCCTGCGGGTTGCGGGATCCACCAGTCTGATCAGTGACTCACGGGTACGACTGCAGGTGATGCGACAGGATTACGAAGCCCTCCTTGTCGGCTTCCGTCAGCCGCCGCGGGTGATCCTCGCGGAGCCGCGGGTCACCCCGTGAAGAGCTGAGTCGCCTTGCGCACCAGCTCGTACAGGCCGTACGCGAGCGGCAGCCCCACCCACAGCCAGGAGAAGACGATCAGCGGGCGCCGGTCCGGCGTGCTCTCACTGCTGTCGGGCGACATCGGCGGCCTCCTCGGACTCGGGTGCGGGGACGTGGTGGCGGGGGTGGACGGGGCGGACCAGTTCGTTGGCGACGAAGCCCACGACGAGCAGGCCGATCATGATGACGAAGGAGAGCCCGTACAGGGACGCGCCGTGCTGGCCCGCCTCCTCCTGGCGGTCGGCGATCCAGTTGACGATCAGCGGTCCGAGGACGCCGGCCGTGGACCAGGCGGTGAGCAGCCGGCCGTGGATGGCGCCGACCTGGTAGGTGCCGAACAGGTCCTTCAGATAGGCGGGGATGGTCGCGAAGCCGCCGCCGTAGAAGGAGAGGATCACCAGGGCGCAGAGCACGAACAGCGGCTTGGAGGAGTCGCCGAAGAGGGCGATGAGCGCGTACATCAGGGCGCCGACGCCGAGGTAGACGCGGTAGATGTTCTTGCGGCCGATCAGGTCGGAGGTCGAGGACCAGCCGATCCGGCCCGCCATGTTGGCGGCCGACAGCAGGGCGACGAAACCGGCGGCGGCCGTGGCGGAGACCGGCGCGGAGGTGTCCGCGAAGAAGTCCGTGATCATCGGCGCGGCCTTCTCCAGGATGCCGATGCCCGCGGTGACGTTCATGCAGAGCACCAGCCACAGGCACCAGAACTGCGGGGTGCGCACGGCGGACCGGGCGGAGACCCGCGGTCCCGTGACCGCGCCCGGCGTGTCCGCGGCGCCCTTCACCGGCCGCGGCACCCGCACCAGCAGCACGCCGAGGAGCATGAACACGGCGTACGACAGCCCGTGCACGAGGAAGGCGAGCGCGATGCCGGAGCTGTCGCTGCCGAAGGACTCCAGCATCTGCGCCGACCAGGGCGAGGCGATCAGCGCGCCGCCGCCGAAGCCCATGATGGCGATGCCGGTGGCCATGCCGGGCCGGTCCGGGAACCACTTGATCAGGGTGGAGACCGGCGAGATGTAGCCGATGCCGAGGCCGATGCCGCCGACGAAGCCGTAGCCGAGGACGATCAGCCAGTACTGCTCGGTGGCCGCGCCGAGCGCGGAGAGCAGGAAGCCGGACGAGAAGCAGATCAGGGCCACGGTCATGGCCCAGCGCGGTCCGCGTTTCTCCACGAGCGTGCCGCCGAACGCGGCGGACAGGCCCAGCATGACGATGCCGAGCTGGAAGGGGAGCGCGCTCTGGGTGCCGCTGAGGCCGAGCGCCGATTCCAGCGGCGGCTTGAACACGGACCAGGCGTAGGCCTGGCCGATGGAGAGGTGGACCGAGAGGGCGGCCGGGGGAACGAGCCAGCGGCTCCAGCCGGGCGGTGCGACAGGGGGACTCATGAGTCCCCAACCGTAGGGAGCCGGACGTCGCTTGAGAAGACAGTTGATCAAACAACCACCCAGTGCCACCGGCTGTGCACAATCCCTTGCCGCCCCAACCTCCATACTGTAGACAATATTTCGTCGACAGAGTCGGCAGTTCCGCGGTATCCCTCGACCGAACGGAGCTAACCGGACATGAAAGTCGCAGTCCTCGGCGCCGGTGCGATCGGCGCCTACGTCGGCGCCGCGCTCCACCGCGCGGGTGCCGACGTCCATCTCATCGCCCGTGGACCGCATCTGGCGGCCATGAGGCGGCACGGGGTACGGGTGCGCAGCGCGCGCGGTGACTTCACCGCACACCCGCGCGCCACCGACGACCCGGCCGACGTGGGCCCGGCCGACTACGTCTTCCTGGGGCTGAAGGCCACCTCGTACGCGGCGTGCGGGCCGCTGATCGAGCCGCTGCTCCACGGCACGACGGCGGTCGTCGCCGCCCAGAACGGCATCCCCTGGTGGTACTTCCACCGCCACGGCGGCCCGCACGACGGCCGCCGCCTCGACAGTGTGGACCCCGGCGGCGCGGTCAGTGCGGTGCTCGCGCCGGAGCGGGCCGTCGGCTGCGTCGTCTACGCGGCCACCGAGCTGGCGGGACCGGGCGTCGTCCGCCACGTCGAGGGCACGCGCTTCTCGATCGGCGAGCCCGGCCGCGAGGTGTCCGCGCGCTGCCGGGAGTTCAGCGCGGCCATGGTCGCCGGCGGTCTGAAGTGCCCGGTCGAGCCGGACCTGCGCAACGACATCTGGCTGAAGCTGCTGGGCAACATCTCCTTCAACCCGATCAGCGCGCTGGCCCGCGCCACCATGGGCCAGATGTGCGCGCACGGCGGCACCCGCCGGGTGATCGGCACGATGATGACGGAGACCCTGGCGGTCGCCGAGGCGCTCGGGTGCGAGGTCGCCGTCTCCGTCGAACGCCGTCTCGCGGGCGCCGCGAAGGTGGGCGACCACCGCACCTCCACACTCCAGGACCTGGAGCGCGGCAAACCGCTCGAACTCGACGTCCTGCTCGCCGCCGTCGTCGAACTGGCGGGGATCACCGGCGTCCCGGTGCCCACCCTGCGCACCGTGCACGCCATCTCGGACCTGCTCGCGCTGAGGAGCAACGCCGCATGAGGAGCGACACCGCATGAGGAAACGCGACCGCACCGGCCCCAGGAACTACACCCGCCTCACCCGCCCCTTGGTGCGCGACTCCCGCGATGAGCCGTTCCGCCCGGCCTCCTGGGACGAGGCGCTCGACCGCGCGGCCCGCGGACTCGACGAGGCGCGCGGCGCGTTCGGCATGTTCTCCTGCGCCCGCGCCACCAACGAGATGAACTACGTGGCGCAGAAGTTCGCACGGGTCGTGATGGGCACCAACAACGTCGACTCCTGCAACCGCACCTGCCACGCGCCGAGCGTCGCCGGACTGTCCGCCGCGTTCGGCTCGGGCGGCGGGACCTCCTCGTACGAGGAGATCGAGCACACCGACACCATCGTGATGTGGGGCTCCAACGCCCGCTTCGCGCACCCGATCTTCTTCCAGCACGTGCTGAAGGGGATCAGGAACGGCGCCCGGATGTACGCCGTCGACCCGCGCCGCACCTCCACCGCCGAGTGGGCGGAGAGCTGGCTCGGCCCGGACGTCGGCACGGACATCCCGCTGGCGCACGCGATCGGCCGGGAGATCATCCACGCCGGCCTGGCCGACGAGGCGTTCGTCGAGCGGGCCACCAGCGGCTTCGCGGAGTACCGTGCGCTGGTCGAGCCGTGGACGCTGTCGCTCGCCGAGAAGGTGACGGGCGTACCGGCCGCCGCGATCCGCGACCTCGCGCACGCCTACGCCCGCGCCGACCGCGCCCAGCTGTGCTGGACCCTAGGCATCACCGAGCACCACAACGGCACCGACAACGTCCGCGCGCTGGTCAACCTCTCCCTGCTGACCGGGCACGTCGGCCGGTACGGCTCGGGGCTGCAACCGCTGCGCGGGCAGAACAACGTGCAGGGCGGCGGCGACATGGGCGCGATCCCCAACCGCCTCCCCGGCTTCCAGGACCTCCTCGATCCGGAGGTCCGGCACAAGTTCGAGTCGGCCTGGGACACCGTCGTCCAGCCGCACCACGGCATGACCCTCACCGAGATGTTCGAGGCGATGGAGGACGGCTCGCTGAAGGCCGTGTACTGCGTCGGCGAGAACCCGGCGCAGTCGGAGGCCGACAGCGAGCAGGCCGTACGCCGCCTCGGCGCCCTGGACTTCCTCGTCGTGCAGGACATCTTCCTCACGAAGACCGCCTCCCTGGCGGACGTGGTGCTGCCCGCCACCGCCGGCTGGGCGGAGACCGACGGCACCACCACCAACAGCGAGCGGCGGGTGCAGCGGGTCCGCCGGGCGCTCACCCCGCCGGGCGAGGCCCGCGAGGACATCGACATCATCTGCGACCTCGCGGGGCGGCTCGGCCACGACTGGAAGTACGCCGACGCCGAGGCGGTCTGGAACGAGCTGCGCTCGCTGTCGCCGGACCACCAGGGGATGACGTACGCCCGGCTGGACGAGCACCGGGGCATCCAGTGGCCCTGCCCGAGCACCGAGCGGCTCGAACCGTCCTACCTGCACGGCCGGCTGTGGGAGTCCGATCCGGCGCTGCGCGGTCCCCGGGCGCCGTTCGGGATCGTCCGGCACGATCCGCCGGTCGACCTCACCGACGAGGAGTACCCGGTGCGGCTCACCACCGGCCGCCGCCTCGACTCGTACAACACCGGGGTGCAGAGCGGGGCGTTCGCGTCGCCGCTGCGGCGCGGCGAGAGCGTCGAGCTGTCCCCGGAGGACGCCGAGCGCTACGGGGTCGTGGTGGGCGAGACGGTACGGGTGTCCTCGCGGCGCGGCTGGGTGGAGGCGCCGGTGTGGGTCGACCCGGCGCTGCGGCCGGGCCTCGCGTTCATGACCTTCCACTTTCCCGACGAGGTGGACACCAACCGGCTGACGATCGAGGCGAACTGCCCGATCGCCGGGACGGCGGAGTTCAAGGCGTCGGCGATCCGGATCGAGAAGCTGCCCGTCGCGACCGTCGTGAGGTGACGAGTACGTGGACCTGCGTTTTGGTGACAGCAAACCGACGGACGAGGAACGGGCGGCCGTCGACGCCCTGCTGGGCCCGCCCGAGTCCGCCTGGGAGGGCGCCGACCGCTCCGACGCCGATCTGAGGTGGGCGCGGGGCGGCCGGGCCGCCCGGGACCGCCGCGACCTGCTGCTGCCCGCGCTGCACGCGGTCAACGACCGGGTGGGCTGGATCAGCGAGGGCGCCCTGGACTACGTGTGCCGGCGGCTGACGGTGCCGCCGGCGGAGGCGTACGGCGTCGCCAGTTTCTACGCGCTGTTCTCGCTCCGTCCCCGGCCCGCCACCGTGCTGCACGTCTGCACCGACCTGGCGTGCGCGGCGGCCGGCGCCGAGCGGCTGTGCGCCGCTCTCCCCGGGACGCCCGGTGTCACCGTGCAGCGCAGCCCCTGTCTCGGGCTGTGCGAGCGTGCCCCGGCGGCGCTCGCGGTCCGGGCCGGCGAGCCGGTCCGTACGGCCGTGGCGGCCCCGGCGACGGCTCGGTCGGCGGCGTTCGCGGCGACCGCCCCCGACTCGGCGCCCGAGGAACCCCCGGCCGTCGCGGCGGTCCCGCAGGCCGGGCAGGACGGGCTGGTGCTGCTGCGCCGGGTCGGCGTCGTCGACCCGGCCTCCCTGGACGACTACCGGGCGCACGGCGGGTACGCGGCTCTGCGCCGCGCCTTCGCCCTCGGCCCCGCCGGGGTGATCCGCGAGGTCACCGACTCCGGCCTTCTCGGGCGCGGCGGCGCCGCCTTCCCCACCGGCCGCAAGTGGCAGGCCACGGCGGCCCGGCCGGACCACCCGCACTACGTGGTGTGCAACGCCGACGAGTCCGAGCCGGGCACCTTCAAGGACCGGGTGCTCCTTGAGGGCGACCCGTACGCGCTGATCGAGGCGATGACGATCGCCGGGTACGCCACCGGCGCGCACCGCGGCTACCTCTATCTGCGCGGCGAGTACCCGCGCGCCCTCCACCGCGTGGAGCACGCCGTCGAACGGGCGCGGGCCCGCGGGCTGCTCGGCGACGACGTCCTCGGCCACGGGTACGCCTTCGACATCGAGATCCGGCGCGGCGCGGGCGCCTACATCTGCGGCGAGGAGACGGCCCTGTTCAACTCCATCGAGGGCCGCCGCGGCGAACCCCGCGCCAAGCCGCCGTTCCCGGTGGAGAAGGGCCTGTTCGGCCGGCCGACGGCCGCGAACAACGTCGAGACGCTGGTCAACGTCCTGCCGATCCTGACCATGGGCGCCCAGGCGTACGCGGCGATCGGCACCGGCGCGTCCACCGGCCCCAAGCTGTTCTGCGTGTCGGGCAGCGTGGACCGGCCCGGCGTCTACGAGCTGCCGTTCGGCGCGACCCTCGGGGAGCTGCTCGACCTGGCCGGGGTCCGCGACGGGCTGCGCGCGGTGCTGCTCGGCGGCGCGGCCGGTGGTTTCGTCCGCCCGGACGAGACGCACATCCCGCTCACCTTCGAGGGCACCCGCGCGGCGGGCACGACCCTCGGCTCGGGCGTCGTGCTGGCCTTCGACTCCACGGTGCCGCTCCCCCGGCTGCTGCTGCGCATCGCGGAGTTCTTCCGCGACGAGTCCTGCGGCCAGTGCGTGCCGTGCCGGGTGGGCACCGTACGGCAGGAGGAGGCGCTGCACCGGATCGCGGAGCGCACCGGGGCCGCCGCCGCGGACGACATCGCGCTGCTGCGGGAGGTCGGCCGGGCGATGCGGGACGCCTCGATCTGCGGCCTCGGGCAGACCGCGTGGAACGCCGTTGAATCCGCCATCGACCGTCTGGGGGCGTACGCATGACCGCGATACCGCTGGGGGTGCCGCGCCGGCTGGTGGAGTTCACCCTGGACGGCGAGGAGGCCCGGGTGCCCGAGGGGGCGACCGTCCTGGACGCCTGCCGGGCCGCCGGGAAGGACGTGCCGACGCTCTGCCAGGGCGACACGCTCGCCCCGAAGAACGCCTGCCGGGCGTGTGTCGTGGAGGTCGAGGGGGCGCGCACCCTCGTCCCGGCCTGCTCCCGGCAGGCGGAGCCCGGGATGGAGGTGCGCACCGGCACCGAACGGGTCCGGCACAGCCGCAAGGTCGTCCTGGAACTGCTCGCCTCCTCCGTGGACCTGTCGACCACCCCGCGGGCGGCCGACTGGATCAAGGAGTACGAGGCGGAGCCGGACCGCTTCGGACCGGACGCGGCCCGGGTGGACGAGCAGCCCCGGATCGACAACGACCTCTACGTCCGCGATTACGGCAAATGCATACTCTGTTACAAGTGTGTGGACGCTTGCGGCGACCAGTGGCAGAACAGCTTCGCCATCTCGGTGGCCGGGCGCGGCTTCGACGCCCGGATCGCCGTCGAGCACGACGCGCCGCTGACCGACTCGGCGTGCGTGTACTGCGGCAACTGCGTCGAGGTCTGCCCCACGGGGGCGCTGTCGTTCAAATCGGAGTTCGATCTGCGCGCGGCGGGTAGGTGGGACGAGTCGGCGCAGACCGAGACGACCACGGTGTGCGCCTACTGCGGGGTGGGATGCAGCCTCACCCTCCATGTGCAGGACAATGAGATCGTCAAGGTCACCTCGCCGCACGACAGCCCGGTGACCCATGGCAACCTCTGCATCAAGGGCCGCTTCGGCTACCAGCACGTACAGAACCGGGACTGATCAGGCATGGGACGAGTCACGGAACGACGCAAGGTGATCCGCATCCGCGACGGGGCGGTCTCGTCCCGGCCGGACACGCTCGTCGCCGAGGAACCGCTGGAGATCCGGCTCAACGGCAAGCCCCTCGCCATCACCATGCGCACCCCCGGCGACGACTTCGCGCTCGCCGCCGGGTTCCTGGTCAGCGAGGGGGTGCTGGCGAGCGGGAGCGACCTGCGGAACATCGTGTACTGCGCGGGGGCCACCGTCGACGGCTCCAACAGCTACAACGTGGTGGACGTGCAGACGGCGCCCGGCGTGGTGATCCCCGACATCACCCTCGAACGCAACGTGTACACCACCTCCTCCTGCGGCCTGTGCGGCAAGGCGAGCCTGGACGCGGTCCGTACGACGACCCGTCACCCCGTCGCCGACACGCCGCCGCTCCGGGTCGACGTCGACCTGCTGGCGGGCCTGCCCGACCGGCTGCGCGCCGCCCAGCGCGTCTTCGACCGCACCGGCGGGCTGCACGCGGCGGCCCTGTTCACCGAGGACGGCGAACTGGCCGACATCCGGGAGGACGTGGGCCGCCACAACGCCGTGGACAAGCTGGTCGGCCGCGCCCTGCAGAACGACGCCCTGCCGCTGTCCCGGTCCGTGCTGCTCGTCTCCGGCCGGGCCTCGTTCGAACTGGCGCAGAAGGCCGTCATGGCCGGCATCCCCGTACTGGCGGCGGTGTCGGCGCCCTCGTCGCTCGCCGTGGACCTGGCCGCCGAGACCGGCCTGACTCTGGTGGGCTTCCTGCGGGGCAACTCGATGAACGTGTACGCGGGCGAGGAACGCGTCGCCCTGCGGGCCGCGGCCGCCCAGGGCTGACCCCGTCCGCGACACGGCGGCCGAACCCCGGCCGGCGGGGAGCGCCCCCTGCGCCGGCCCGGGGGGAAGCCGTGCTCCCCGGCTCGCGGCGCGACACGCGGAGGCTCCGGGAGGACATATCCGGCATGTGATGACTTGATCTACTGATGGCCTGACGACCGGCTACCGATCATCTGCCGATCGGCCGCCTGAAGGGCCACCGTTCCATGCCGCGATCCCCGCTGACCGTCCTCGCCTCCCTGCTCACCCTGGCCGTCGCCCAGTTCGCCGCGCCCGAACCGGCCGGCGCCCGCGCCCCGCGCTTCGAGCAGCAGGTCCTCTTCCGGGCCGGAGCGGACTCCGGTTACGCCTGCTTCCGCATCCCGGCGGTCGTGCGGACCACCGAGGGCACGCTGCTCGCCTTCGCCGAGGGCCGGGTCCGCGACTGCGGGGACGCCACCGACATCGACCTCGTGGTCAGGCGCTCCACCGACGGCGGCCGGACCTGGAGCCCGGTACGGGTCGTCAACGAGGGCGGCGGCGACACCCACGGCAACCCGGCGCCGGTCGTGGACCGGGCCACCGGGCGCGTCCTGCTGGTGGAGACGTACAACACCGGCCGGACGGACGGTGCCGGGTGCGCGATTCCCTGCGACCGCGCCCCGCACCTTCAGTACAGCGACGACGACGGCCTGACCTGGTCGGCGCCGCGCGACCTCACCCCGGAGATCCGCCCGCCGGGCTGGACGTCCTGGTACGCCACCGGTCCCGTGCACGGCGTCCAGCTCACCGGGGGCGACCGCGCGGGCCGGCTGGTCCTCGGGGTCAACGCCGAGACGTGGCGGGACGGCCGGGTGACGGCCCATCACGCGGCGCTCGTCGTCAGCGACGACGGCGGCGCGCACTGGCGGGTCGGCGCCACCGACACCTGGCCCGTCGCCGACGACGGCACCTTCCGGCAGAAGCCGTCGGAGGTGACGCTCGCCGAACGCGCCGACGGCACCCTGCTGGTCGGCGGGCGGGAGCAGGACGGCACCGATCTCGGCCACCGCTCGCAGACCGTCAGCGAGGACGGCGGCGACAGTTTCGCCGGGCCCTTCGAGGCGGTGCCCGACCTGTACACCCCGCAGGTGCAGGGCGCGCTGCTGCGGCTCGGCGACCGGCTGCTGCTGTCCGCGCCGGCCGACCCCGACCGGCGCCGCACGATGGCGGTCCGCTCCTCCTGGGACGGCGGCGCCACCTGGGACAGCGTGGACCGCGCCACCGTCGTCACCCGGGACTGGTCCGGCTACTCGGACCTGGTCGCCCTCGACGACACCACGGTGGGGCTGCTGTACGAGGCGGGTACGGCCGACGCCCGCGACGAGATCCGGTTCGCGCTCTTCGACGAGAAGTGGCTGCGGGCGCGGCGCGGGGCCGATCCCACCACCCCCGACCGTGCGCCGGGCGCCGCTCCGGCCGCCGTGCTGGGCGGTGCCGCGGCGGCGGACGGCGCCCTGTCCCTCGACGGCGTCGACGACGAGGTGCGGCTGCCGTACCGGCGGGGACTGCCGCTCGGGGAGCGGGACTTCACGGTGTCGCTGCGGTTCCGGTACACGGCGGGCGGTGGAGAACAGCCGCTGCTGTGGATGGGCGGCATCGGCACCCGCCAGCCCCAGGTGTGGCTGCGCGCCGAACCCGCGCGGGACCGGGTGACGGGGCTGATCACGGTGCGGGAGGGGGCGTCGGCGCCCCGGTCGGCGTACGTGCGGCTGGCCGGGGCCCGCGACGACGGCCGCTGGCACCGGGCGGTGCTGCGCCGGGGTGACGGGCGGCTCAGTCTCTTCCTCGACGGGGAGCGGGCCGACACGGCGGACGTGCCGGGGTCGGTGTCGCGGACCTCGGCGTTCGGGGTGCACGTCGGTGCCCGGATGGACGGCCGGGCGCACTTCGCGGGCGCGCTGGACGACGTACGGGTGTGGGGCCGGGCGCTGGACGACGAGGAGATCGCCGACGGGCGGCCGTCTGGCGGGGGCACCGTGCTGTGGCTGCCCCTTGACCGGGTGGACGCCGGCGGCTGACCGCTCAGCGCCCCGGCGTCCCGGCGGCGGTCGGGACCGGCGGGGCCACCGCGGCGGTGTCCTCGGCGACCGGGTCGTGCGAGCGGCGCTTGGCGATGACCGCGCAGACCATCAGCTGCATCTGGTGGAAGAGCATCAGCGGCAGCACCGCCAGCGAGGCGTGCGCGCCGAACAGGACGCTCGCCATGGGCAGTCCGGAGGCCAGCGACTTCTTGGACCCGGCGAACTGGATGGCGATCCGGTCCTCCCGGCCGAACCGCAGCGCCTTGGCGCCGTACCAGGTCAGCAGCAGCATCACGGCGAGCAGGACGGCCTCCACCGCGAGCAGTCCGGCCAGCCGGACGGGGCTGACCTGGTGCCAGACGCCCTGGACCATGCCCTCGCTGAACGCCGTGTAGACGACGAGGAGGATGGAGCCGCGGTCTATCAGCCCGAGGACCTTCTTGTGCCGGACGACGAAGCCGCCGATCCAGCGCCGCAGCACCTGCCCCGCGACGAACGGGACCAGCAGTTGCAGGACGATCTCCACCACCGAGTCGGCGGAGAAGCCGCCGCCGCTGCCGCCGAGGAGCGCGGCGGCCAGCAGCGGGGTGATGACGATGCCGGCCAGTGAGGAGAAGGAGCCGGCGCAGATCGCGGCGGGCACGTTGCCGCGGGCGATCGAGGTGAAGGCGATCGACGACTGGATGGTCGACGGGACCAGGGTGCAGAAGAGCAGGCCCTGGTACAGCGGGTCGGTCAGGAAGACCGGGACGAGGCCGCGGGAGGCCAGTCCGAGCAGCGGGAAGACGACGAAGGTGCAGGCCAGGACGGTGACGTGGAGCCGCCAGTGCTTCAGCCCGTCCATGGCCTCCTTGGTGGAGAGCCGGGCACCGTAGAGGAAGAAGAGGAACGCGATCGCGGCCGTGGAGGCGCCGGAGGCGACATCCGCCGACGTCCCGCGGGCCGGCAGCAGCGCCGCGAGGCCCACCGTCCCCAGCAGCAGGAGGATGTACGGGTCGATCGGCAGCCGGCGCGGCGGGCTCAGGCGTTTCACGGTGCTCCACTTGCTCGTATCGCAGACGGTCGGAGGACGGCGTACGGGTCCCCGCTCCATCCTGCTCCCTCACCCGGTGATCGGGAATCCGGTACACCGCACTGACTGTCATCGCGATCCGTAATAACCTTGGCCCGGTGTACGACCCCACCCAGCTGCGGACCTTCCTGTCGGTGGCGCAGACGCTGAGTTTCACGCAGGCCGCGCGGCGGCTCGGGCTGCGGCAGTCGACGGTGAGCCAGCACGTGCGGCGCCTTGAGGACGCGACGGGCCGGCCGCTGTTCACCCGGGACACCCACTCGGTGGAGCTGACCGAGGACGGCGAGGCGATGCTCGGCTTCGCCCGGCGCATCCTGGACGTCCACGAGCAGGCGTCGGCGTTCTTCACCGGCACCCGGCTGCGCGGCCGGCTGCGGTTCGGCGCGTCGGAGGACTTCGTGCTGACCCGGCTGCCGGAGATCCTGGAGGGCTTCCGGCACGACCACCCCGAGGTGGACCTGGAGCTGACGGTGGAGCTGTCGGGGACGCTGCACGAGCGGCTGGCCGCCGGCAAGCTCGACCTGGTGCTGGCCAAGCGGCGGCCCGAGGACCCGCGGGGCGAACCGGTCTGGCACGACCGGCTGGTGTGGATCGGCGCGGAGCGGCTGCGCCTCGACCCGGGCCGTCCGGTGCCGCTCATCGTCTATCCGCCGCCGGGCATCACCCGGGCGCTCGCCCTGGAGGCGTTGCAGCGCCAGGGCCGCGAGTGGCGGATCGCGTGCACCAGCGGCAGCCTCAACGGCCTGATCGCGGCGGCCCGCGCGGGCCTCGGCGTGATGGCGCACTCGCGGGGGCTGATCCCGCCCGGCCTGGTCCGGGTGCCGGAGCGGGCCGGGCTGCCGGAGCTGGGCCGGGTCGACTTCGTGCTGGTCACCGGGGAGCGGCGCACCTCGGCGCAGGACGCGGCGGACGCGCTGGCCGCGGCGGTCCTGGCCGGCGGCGACCGGCTGCACGCGGTCAGGACACGGGACGCGGGTAGATGAGCTGCTTCACCCGGCGCAGGAACGGTGACGCCTCCACCTGCCGGACGCCCTCCAGGTGGCCGAGCGGGCCGCTCAGATAGGCGTAGAGGTCGGCCGTGCTGCGCACCACCGCGGTGGCGGCGAGGTTGGAGGGGCCCGCGGTCGCCGCCGCGTGGGCGATCTCGGGGTGGCCGGCGAGGGCCTCGCCGACCCGGTGCAGATCGGCCGGGCCCGCGGTGATCCACAGGGCGGCGGTCACCGGGTAGCCGAACACGGCGGAGTCGTACTCGACGTCGATGTAGACCGCGCCGGAGGAGAGCAGCGCGGCGAGCCGGCGTTTGACGGCGGACTCGGAGCGGCCGGTGGCGCGCTGCAGTTCGGGGTAGGTGGCGCGGCCGTCGCGCTCCAGGACGGCGAGGAGCGGCTCGTCCTCCGGTTCCGTCCGGGCCGGGCCGGGCTCCGGGGCGACGGCGGGACGCAGCGCGGCCACCTCCTCGTCGGTGAGGACGTCGAATTTGCGCAGCCAGCCGTCGGGGCCGCCGTAGAAGCGGTGCAGCATCTGGTGGGCGCGGATCTCCAGCACGCGGGGGGTGCGCGGCAGCTTGCCGAGGAGCAGGTCGTCGCGGTCGCCGCTGCTGCGCGGGCGGGTGCCGCAGATGACCTCCGTGCCGCCCGCGGCGAGCCCGATCCAGCTGGTGTCGGGCCGTTTGGCGAGCGCGTCGGCGATGGCGAGCGCGCTGTCGGGGACGCAGCGCAGCCGGAGCGTCCACTGGTCGCGGCCGAGGCGCTCGGCGTCGCGGACCGCCACGACGCGCAGTCCGGCCTCGGCGGTCAGTCTGCGGTAGCGGCGCGCGACCGTCCGGTCGGAGACGCCGAAGAGGGTCCCGAGCCGGCTGAAGGAGGCCCGTCCGTTCACCTCCAGCGCGTGCAGCAGCCGCAGGTCCAGCCGGTCGAACGTGTCGGATTCCATCTGCACAGGTGCTGCTCCCGTCGGTTTCCGTCGTCGCGTCGCCGGTGACCGGTGCCATCGGTCGGCCGGGGGCCATCGTACGGAACGGGAGGCGACGGGCTTCCCGGAGACGGAGTGAGGACGCGATGCGTACATGGGGACCGCTCACCGCGGTATGCCTCGGTACTTTCATGCTGTTGCTGGACGTCACCATCGCGGTGGTGGCCCTGCCGGACATGGCCCGGGGGCTGGACGCCTCGCTGAGCGACCTGCAGTGGGTGATGGACGGGTACGCGCTGGCGCTGGCCGCGCTGCTGCTCGGCGCGGGCGCCGCGGCGGACGTGCTGGGGCGGCGCCGGACGCACGTGGCCGGTGTGGTGCTGTTCGCGGTGGCGTCCCTGCTGTGCGGGGTGGCCACCGGTCCGGTGATGCTGATAGCCGCGCGGGCGCTGCAAGGGGTGGGCGCGGCGGCGATGTTCGCGACGACGCTGCCGCTGCTGGGCTCCGTCTACCGGGGACGGCAGCGGTCGGTGGCGCTCGGCGTGTGGGGCGCGGTGAGCGGCGCCGCGGCGGCGGTCGGACCGGTCCTCGGCGGCGTGCTCACCGACGGCCCCGGCTGGCGGTGGATCTTCTACGTCAACCTGCCGGTGAGCGTGGCCGCGGTCTGGCTGACGCTGCGGGTGGTGCCGGAGTCGCGCGGGGCGCGGGGACGGCGCCTGGACCGGCCGGGCGCGGTGCTGTTCGCGGCGTTCGCGGCGGCGGTGACGTACGGGGCGGTGCGGGCCGGGTCGCACGGCTGGGCGGAGGGCGGCACGCTGACGGCGTTCGGCTGCGCGGTGCTGCTGCTGGCCGGGTTCGTCGCCGTGGAGCTGCGGGTCGCCGATCCGCTGCTCGACGTGCGGCTCTTCGCGCGGCCCGCGTTCACCGCGGTGATGCTGGCGGCGCTCGCCTTCAACGGGGCGGCGTTCGGGGTGATGGCGTACACCTCGATCTGGCTGCAGACGCTGCTCGGGATGAGCCCGGTCCGCGGCGGCCTGGTCTTCGTGTGGCTGTCGCTGGCGTCGTTCCTGGTGGCCGCGGTGGGCGGGCGGCTGCTGCACGGGGTGCCGGCCCGGTTCACCATCGGCGGCGGGCTGCTGCTGATCGCGGCGGGCCAGTACTGCATGGCGTTCCTCGACGCGTCCTCCACGGCGTCCGCGCTGGTGCCGGGGCTGCTGCTGGTCGGCGCCGGGACCGGGCTGGTCACGCCGGGGATCTCCGGCGCGGCGCTGGCGTCGGTGCCGCCGGAGCGGGCGGGGATGGCGGGCGGCGCGGTCAACACGTTCCGGCAGCTCGGGTACGCGCTGGCCATCGCGGTCTTCGGCACGGTGCTGGCCTCCCGGATGGAGGACACCCTCCCGCACGACGCGTCCCACGCGCTGGCGGGCGGCGCCGCGTCGGCGCTGCGGGACGCGTTCGGGGAACACGTGCTGCGCACCGCGTTCGCCGACGGTCTGAACGCGACGGCGGTCACGGCGGGGACGGTCGCGGCCGTCGCGGGCGTGGCGGTCCTCGCCCTCGCGGAAGGAGGCGGTCGCCCGCCGGTGCAGCGAGTCTTTCGACCGCGGGTGCACCGTGGCTTGTCGCGCAGTTCCCCGCGCCCCTGAAGGGACACGGGGAACTGCGCGAGCGACCACGACGTACCCGCACCCGGGCCGCACGCCCGACCACCCCGTACAGATTCCGTGGAGATCACGGCCCCGACGCTTACCCAACCGTCAGGATTGGCGCCCGACCCTTCCCCGTGTGGGGGGAATCGTCCCGCGGCAGGACGTGTCCCACGGGACCGGGACCGGACTCGCACCCCCTCCCCACCCCCTCGGGGTTGGGGTAGCTTTCACCGCGCTGTGCGGGGACGAGGAGCGGGGAGCGGGGTTTGCGCGAGTTCACGAGCCCGCCGTCGGCGCTGCCGCCGCCGGTGGGCGGCCTGGCCGATTCGGTCTTCCGGCATGCCCAGGAGGATCCGCAGCACATCGCGCTCGGCCGCAAGGACCCCTCGGGACAGTGGCGGGACGTCACGTCCGCCGAGTTCCGCGACGAGGTGCTGGCCCTGGCCAAGGGGCTGCTCGCCCAGGGCATCAGGTTCGGCGACCGGGTCGCCGTCATGTCCCGCACCCGCTACGAGTGGACGCTGTTCGACTTCGCGCTGTGGGCGATCGGCGCGCAGGTCGTGCCGGTCTACCCCACCTCCTCGGCCGAGCAGTGTTTCTGGATGCTGTACGACGCCGAGGTCACGGCCGCCGTCGTCGAGCACGAGGACCACGCGATGACGATCGCCACCGTCATCGACCGCCTCCCCCACCTGCACCGGCTCTGGCAGCTGGACGCGGGCGTGGTGCAGGAGCTGTACGAGGCCGGTGCCCATCTCGACGACGAGGTGGTGCACCGGCACCGCCAGGCCGTCACCCCCGAGTCGGTCGCCACCGTCATCTACACCTCGGGCACCACCGGACGCCCCAAGGGCTGCGTCATCTCGCACGGCAACTTCATGTGGGAGGCGGACACCGTCATCGACCGGTGGGAGTCGGTGTTCCACTCCCGCCGGGGCGACGAGGTGGCGACCCTGCTGTTCCTCCCCCTCGCCCACGTCTTCGGCCGGATGGTGGAGGTCGCCGCGATCCGCGGCCGGGTCCGCTTCGGCCACCAGCCGCAGCTCAACGCCGCCGCGCTGCTGCCGGACCTGGCCGCGTTCCGGCCGACGTTCATCCTGGCCGTGCCGTACATCTTCGAGAAGGTGTTCAACGCGGCCCGCCGCAAGGCCGAACGGGAGGGCAGGTCCGCCCCCTTCGAGCGGGCCGTCGAGGTGGCGGTGAAGTACGCCGAGGCCGTCGAGGCCAAGGCCTGGGGCACCGGCCCCGGCCCCTCCGCCGCCCTGCGGATGCAGCACCAGTTCTTCGACAAGCTCGTCTACGCCAAGGTCCGCGCCGCGATGGGCGGCCGCATCCGCAACGCGATGTCCGGCGGCAGCGCCATGGACCGCCGGCTGGGGCTGTTCTTCGCCGGCGCCGGCGTGCAGATCTACGAGGGCTACGGCCTCACCGAGTCGACCGCGGCGGCCACCGCCAACCCTCCCGAGCGCACCCGCTACGGCACCGTCGGCCACCCGGTCCCCGGAGTCACCGTGCACATCGCGGACGACGGCGAGATCTGGCTGCGCGGCGCCAACGTCTTCCAGGGCTACCTCAACAACCCCAAGGCGACCGACGAGTCCCTGCACGACGGCTGGCTCGCCACCGGCGACCTCGGCGCGCTGGACGAGGACGGCTTCCTCACCATCACGGGCCGCAAGAAGGAGATCCTGGTGACCTCCGGCGGCAAGAGCGTCTCGCCGGGGGTCCTGGAGGAGCGGGTCCGGGACCATCCGCTGGTCAACCAGTGCATCGTGGTCGGCAACGACCGGCCCTACGTGGCCGCCCTGGTCACCCTCGACCCTGAGGCGGTCGAGCACTGGCTGGCGATGCGGAACAAGCCCCGGATGACCCCGGCGGAGCTGGTGCGCGACGCGGATCTGGAGACCGAGGTGCGGCGCGCGGTGGTCGCCGCCAACACGCTCGTCTCCCAGGCCGAGTCCATCCGGACCTTCCGCATCCTGGCGCAGCCGTTCACCGAGGAGCACGGGCTGCTCACCCCGTCGCTCAAGCTGAAGCGCCGGGCGATCGAGAAGGCGTACGGCACCGAGGTCGAGGCCCTGTACCAGGCGTGACCTTTCCGCCTTTTCCGCCATCAGGAATGCGTATGGCCTCGTGATCGTTGACGATGGGAGCACCATCTGACCACAACCGAAGGATCAACAGCCCGTGAGCAGCCAGGTCCCCCCGATCATCCTGAACAACGGCGTCGAGATGCCCCAGCTGGGCTTCGGCGTCTGGCAGGTACCGGACGACGAGGCCGAGACCGCCGTCACGACGGCCCTCGAAGCCGGGTACCGCAGCATCGACACGGCCGCGATCTACGGCAACGAGAAGGGCACCGGCAAGGGCCTCGCCGCCTCCGGCCTCCCCCGTGAGGACCTCTTCGTCACCACCAAGCTCTGGAACAGCGAGCAGGGGTACGACTCCACCCTGCGCGCCTTCGACACGTCCCTGTCCAAGCTGGGCCTGGACTACGTCGACCTCTACCTGATCCACTGGCCGATGCCGGACCGGGGACGCTACGTCGACACCTACAAGGCGTTCGAGAAGCTCCTCGCCGACGGCCGGACGCGTGCCATCGGTGTCTCCAACTTCCTGCCGGAGCACCTGGAGCGGCTGATCGGCGAGACGTCGGTCATCCCCGCCGTCAACCAGATCGAGCTGCACCCGCACCTCCAGCAGCACGCCTCCCGCGAGTACCACGCCGAGCAGGGCATCGCCACGGAGGCGTGGTCGCCGCTCGGCTCCGGCAAGGGCCTCCTGGAGGTCCCCGCCATCGTCGCCATCGGCCAGAAGCACGACCGCAGCCCGGCCCAGATCGTCCTGCGCTGGCACCTGCAGACCGGCAACATCGTGATCCCGAAGTCCGTGACCCCGTCGCGGATCAAGGAGAACATCGACGTCTTCGACTTCAGCCTGGACGACGAGGACCTCGCGGCGATCAGCGCCCTCAACGAGGACCGCCGGGTGGGTGCGGACCCGGCGGACGTCAACGACTGACCGAGCGGACCCACGCGCGGCCCGGCCCCCTGCCACAGGGTGCCGGGCCGTCGCCGTGCACGGGGTCAGGAGACCCGTACGCCCGTGTGAACCGTGTGCGCCGCCAGCACGAACAGGTCCGGCCGGCGGTGGGCGCTGCCCTCGTCGCCGGGGTCGAGGAGCCGGTCGAGGGTGGCGCGGTCGTCGGCGTCGAGGAGGTCCTCGCCCATGGACCGCAGCCGCGTGATCATCGTGGTGACGAAGGCACGGGCCGGCTCGTCCAGCGGGGCGGGCAGATCCAGCAGGAAGCTGCGGCTGCCGGTGTGCTTCAGTCCGGCGGCGGTGAGCAGCGCGGGCCAGTCCTCGGCGACGGCGACGGAACCCGGCAGTTCCCGGCGCATCCGCGCGAAGACGTCCTCGTGTGCCGCGTCCAGCCGGGCCTGGAGTCCCGGGCGGCCGAAGCCGAGGTCGCGCGGCAGGTACCGGGCGGGCAGCCCGCCCTCCAGGAGGGCCAGGGTGCCGCCGGGCGCGAGGTGCCCGGCGAAGGCCGCGAGGGCGGCGCGCTGGTCGCCGAGGTGATGCAGGCTGCGGCTGGCCCAGACCAGGTCGGCCGGGTAGGGCAGGCCGCCGAGCGCGTCCGGCAGGTCGCCGGCCAGGGTCTCGAAGCGGTCGGCGTACCCGAGGCGCTCGGCGCGGGCGGCGGCCCGCTCCAGCAGCGGCGCGGCGCCGTCGGCCGCCACCAGCCGGGCGCCGGGGAAGGACTCGGCGAGCAGGCCGGAGACGACGCCGGGTCCGCTGCCCGCGTCGATGACCAGCCCCGGCGCGGGCGCCTCGCGGGCGGTCCAGGCCAGGGCCGAGCGGTACAGCGGCGCGTACAGCTCCGCCTCGGCCTCCAGCAGCGGCGCCATCCGCGCCCAGTCGTGGGCGTCGTGGTCGTGGTGGTGAGCACCGCCGTGCTCGTGGTGGTCGTGGTGGTCGTGGTGGTCGTGGCCCATGCCGGTCCGCCTCCCGTGTCGTGGTGCGGCCAGCGTGCGCCGACCCCGGCACGGGAGGCAAATCAACTTGCCGAAACAGCAAGCTCCGCTACGACAGCGGCGGGTAGGCGTTCTGCATCAGCTGCTGGAACTGGGCGGAGAACCAGTGTCCGGAGATCGGCGCGTTGGCCAGGGCGCCGGACATGTTGTTGTTGTTGCGCGGGTTGCCGGTGTACGTCGGGTCGCACATCCGGTCGAAGCCCTTGCCCTCGTCGTTGTCGATGGCGGTGCTGGAGCCGTCGGACTCACCCGGGGGCTTCATCCAGACGTAGGCGTCGATCCCGGTCGCGGGGCTGGCCTGCGGACGCTCACCGAGGCCGGCTCCGGACTGGTTGCACCAGTTGCCGAGGTGGATGCGGCGGTCGTAGCGCCCGCCGTCGACGTAGGTGTCGACGGTGGTCGTGGCGCCGGGTCCGGTGGGCCGGGCCGAGCCGCCCCAGCCGTTGCGGGAGGTGTCGATCAGCATGCCGAGGTTGCTGTCGAAGCCGATGGAGACCAGCTGGTTGCGCATGGCCTGGGCGTAGGACAGCTCGTCGGTGTACCGGTTCCAGTCGACCCACTTGGACTGGCGCACGGAGGTGCCGTTCACGCTGTCGTTGATCGTGAAGTTCTCCTCCTTCAGCGCGCTGTAGTTGGCGGTGTTGACGATGAAGCCGTGCACGTCGCTCACCGTGGCGCCCTCGGTGGTCGCGGCCTCCTTGAAGAGGTTGGCCGACGCGCCGAAGTTGTCGTCCCAGCCGAGCCAGCCGTGGTGGCCGGCGTCGATGTAGTTGTAGACGTTGGCGACGTCGCCCAGCTTGTTCAGGGCGTAGCCGACGCCCTTCTGGTAGTTGCCGTTGGCCTTCATCACGTCGCAGTTGGCGGTGGCGGTGGCGCGCGGCGTGGTGTTGGTGACCAGGTTGGGCAGCGAGTCGATCTCGACGGTGGTCACGATCCGCAGGCCGGCGTACTTGGAGTCGGCGAGGATCGCGGCGATCGGGTCGATGTACTGCGTCTTGTACTTGTCGATCTCCGTCGGGCCCAGCTCGCCGTTGGAGGCGAGGGCCGCGCAGTCACGTCCGGGCAGGTTGTAGATGACGAGCTGCACGACCAGCTCGCCGGAGCCCTTCTGCGTCAGCGCGGCGTCGAGGTGGTCGCGCAGGCCCATGCCGCCGTTCACGCCCTCGATGGCCGCGGTCCGGTCCAGCCACACGCCGGTCGGCTGGTTGGAGATGCGGCTGCCGCCCGTCTCGGCGGCGGCCTTCGCGGACCACTCGGGGTTCACGTACACCTTGGCGCCGTCGTAGGGGTTGTTCACCCGGGCGTTCGGGCCGGTCGGCTCCTCGGGGTCCGTCGGGTCGGTGGAACCGTCGTCGACGTTGCAGGTGACACCGTCGAGGGTGAAGGTGGCCGGGACCGCGTTGGTGCCGCTGTAGGTGCCCTGGAAGCCGAAGCTCGCCGAGCCGCCGGTCGACAGGGTGCCGTTGTACGACTCGTTGGCCGCGGTGACGGCCGTACCGCTCTGGCTGATCTTGGCGTTCCAGCCGCTGGTCACCTTCTGGTTGCCGGCGTAGGACCACTTGAGGGACCAGCTGGACTTGGCGGTGCTGTTGTTGGTGACGGTGACCGCGGCGGTGAAGCCGGAACCCCAGTCGTTCTGCACCTTGTAGTCCACGGTGCACGGGACGGCTGCCGCGCCGACGTCCGGGGGAACGGCGGCGTACGCCGCGCCGGAGGCACCGGCGACGAGCGCGAGGGCGGCCAGTAACGCAGTTCTGCTACGGCTCATGGGTGCGGATGTCCTCTTCATCGAGTGACCGAGCAGTCGAGTACCGAACGAGTACTGACTGCTGTGACGTGATGGACCCGCTCCCACTGGTGCCGACGAAGTTAGCGCCAAGTGACGGTAAAGAACAGGGGAGTCACCGACTTTCCCGCGACTCGGCCCGTCGAACTTTTTCGACTCTTCACACACCTTGACCGCACGCACCCCTCTCCTCAACATGGGAGCGCTCCCACTGGTTCAAGGCTTGTTGCTCCTCCCCTCTCCCGCTCTCCGCACGAGCCGCTAGGAGGAACCAGCACCATGCTCCGAGAACGAAGACGCCGTGCAGCGCGGCGGCTGTGGACCGCCGCGCTGGCGGCCCTCTCGCTCCCGCTCACCCTGGTGGGCACCGGCACGACCACCGCGCACGCGGCGGCGGTTCAGTGCAGCGTGGACTACAAGACGAACGACTGGGGTTCCGGTTTCACCGCCGAACTGACCCTCACCAACCGGGGCACCGACGCCATCGACGGCTGGACGCTGACGTACGGCTACTCGGGCAACCAGAAGCTCACCAACGGATGGAACGGAACCTGGTCGCAGTCCGGCTCGACGGTGACGGTGGCCAACGCCGCGTACAACGCTCGAATAGGCGCCGGCGCCGCCGTCACCACCGGCGCGCAGTTCACCTACAGCGGCACCAACACCGCGCCGACGTCGTTCGCGGTCAACGGCACCGCGTGCACCGGCGCGCACCAGCCGCCGATCACCGTGCTGACCAGCCCGACCGCGGGCGCGGTGTACTCCCAGGGCCAGGCGGTCCCGCTGGCGGCCACCGCCGCGGCGGCCGACAGCGCCACCGTCACCAAGGTGGAGTTCTACGACGACGCCACGCTGCTCGGCACCGACAGCAGCGCGCCGTACACGTACTCCGCCTCCGGCTTGACCGTGGGCAGTCATTCTCTGGTGGCGAAGGCGTACGACAGCCTGGGCGCGGCGGGCACCTCCACGCCGGTCGGCATCACCGTCGCCGCCGGACCCACCGTGGTCGCCACACCGGCCCAGCTCGGTGTCCAGCAGGGTGAGTCGGGGACGTACGAGGTGAAGCTGTCCACGCAGCCCACCGCGAACGTCACCGTCACCACCGCGCGGACGAGCGGCAACACGGGCCTGTCGGTGACCGGCGGCGCGTCGCTCACCTTCACCCCGTCGAACTGGTCCACCGCGCAGAAGGTGACCATCGGCGCCAACGCCTCCGGCACCGGCGCGGCGGTCTTCGAGTCGACGGCCCCGGGCCACGGCAAGGCGACGGTCACCGTCACCCAGCTGGAGGCCGCGACCGAGTACGACGCGCGGTTCCTGGAGCTGTACGGGAAGATCACCGACCCGGCGAACGGCTACTTCTCCCCCGAGGGCATCCCGTACCACTCGGTGGAGACGCTGATCGTCGAGGCGCCCGACCACGGCCACGAGACCACGTCGGAGGCGTACAGCTACCTGCTCTGGCTCCAGGCCATGTACGGCAAGGTGACGGGTGACTGGACCCGGTTCAACGGGGCCTGGGACATCATGGAGAAGTACATGATCCCCACCCACGCCGACCAGCCGACCAACGCCTCGTACAACGCGTCCAAGCCGGCCACCTACGCGCCCGAGTGGGACACGCCGCAGCAGTACCCGGCGGCGCTGGACAGCACGGTCTCCGTCGGTCCCGACCCGATCGCCGCCGAGCTGAAGTCGGCGTACGGCACGGACGACGTGTACGGCATGCACTGGCTCCAGGACGTGGACAACGTCTACGGCTACGGCAACTCGCCCGGCAAGTGCGAGGCGGGCCCGTCGGACACCGGGCCGTCGTACATCAACACCTTCCAGCGCGGCGCGCAGGAGTCGGTGTGGGAGACGGTGCCGCAGCCCACCTGCGACGCCTTCAAGTACGGCTCCACCAACGGCTATCTGGACCTGTTCACCGGTGACGCCTCCTACGCCAAGCAGTGGAAGTTCACCAACGCCCCGGACGCCGACGCGCGGGCCGTGCAGGCCGCGTACTGGGCGGACCTCTGGGCGGACGAGCAGGGCAAGGGCTCGGAGGTCTCCGGGACCGTCGCCAAGGCCGCCAAGATGGGCGACTACCTGCGCTACGCGATGTTCGACAAGTACTTCAAGAAGGTCGGCAACTGCGTGGGGGCGACGAGCTGCCCGGCGGGCACCGGCAAGGACGCCTCGCACTACCTGCTCTCCTGGTACTACGCGTGGGGCGGCGCCTACGACACCTCGGCGGGCTGGGCCTGGCGCATCGGCTCCAGCCACACCCACGGCGGCTACCAGAACCCCCTGGCCGCCTACGCGCTCAGCTCCTACGCCGACCTGAAGCCCAAGTCGGCGACGGGACAGGCGGACTGGGCCAAGTCACTGGACCGGCAGATCGAGTTCTACCGCTGGCTCCAGTCGGACGAGGGCGGCATCGCGGGCGGCGCGACCAACAGCTGGCAGGGCCGGTACGCGACCCCGCCGGCCGGTACGCCGACGTTCTACGGCATGTACTACGACGAGAAGCCGGTGTACCACGACCCGCCGTCCAACCAGTGGTTCGGCTTCCAGGCGTGGTCCATGGAGCGGGTCGCCGAGTACTACCAGCAGAGCGGTGACGCCGACGCCAAGGCGGTGCTCGACAAGTGGGTCGACTGGGCGCTGTCGGAGACGACGGTCAACCCGGACGGGTCGTTCCGCATCCCCTCGACGCTCCAGTGGTCGGGCGCGCCCGACACCTGGAACGCGTCCTCGCCGGGGGCGAACAGCTCGCTGCACGTGTCGGTCGCGGACTACACGAACGACGTGGGTGTGGCGGCGGCGTACGCCAAGACACTGACGTACTACGCCGACCGGTCCGGTGACACCGAGGCGGCCTCCACGGCCAAGGCGCTGCTCGACGGCATGTGGGAGAACAACCAGGACGCGCTGGGTATCGCGGTTCCGGAGACCCGGGCGGACTACAACCGCTTCGACGACAGTGTGTACGTCCCGAGCGGGTGGAGCGGCACGATGCCCAACGGGGACGCGATCAACGCGTCGTCCACGTTCGAGTCCATTCGGTCCTTCTACGAGGACGACCCGAACTGGTCGAAGGTCGAGAGCTATCTGGCGGGTGGGGCCGCGCCCACGTTCACGTATCACCGGTTCTGGGCCCAGGCGGACATCGCGCTTGCCATGGGCTCGTACGCGGAGTTGTTGGAGTAGCCCCCGCCCGGCGTCCCGCGAGGGTGCGGGGTCTGTCCGACCGCGGGTCCGTCGTGGCTGGTCGCGCAGTTCCCCGCGCCCCTTTCGGGGCGCCTGACGCTCCGCGTGTTGTCCCGTCACCGGACGACGGGACCGGCCGGGTGGCTCGTGTGCCACCCGGCCGTACGCGTCCCCCTCCCCTCCGGAAGGACGGTCCTCCGTGCACAGGACCCGCATACTCACCGCCGCGCTCGCGCTTGCGGCCGGGCTGTTGACCGGCGGGCCGCCCGCCGCGCTGGCCGCCGAGGCGCCGGAGCCGGACGTCTCCGTCGCCGCCGACACCTACACCTGGAAGAACGCCCGGATCGACGGCGGCGGCTTCGTCCCCGGCATCGTCTTCAACCGCACCGAGAAGGACCTGGCGTACGCCCGTACCGACATCGGCGGCGCCTACCGGTGGCAGCAGGCGACGAAGACCTGGACGCCGCTCCTGGACCACGTCGGCTGGGACGACTGGGGGCACACCGGTGTCGTCAGTGTCGCCTCCGACTCCGTCGACCCCGACCGGGTGTACGCGGCGGTCGGCACGTACACCAACTCCTGGGACCCGGGCAACGGTGCCGTGCTGCGCTCCGGTGACCGGGGCGCGACCTGGCAGAAGACCGACCTGCCGTTCAAGCTGGGCGGGAACATGCCGGGGCGCGGCATGGGCGAGCGGCTCGCCGTCGACCCGCACGACAACCGGGTGCTGTACCTGGGCGCGCCCAGCGGCAAGGGGCTGTGGCGGTCGGCCGACGCGGGGGTCACCTGGTCGCAGGTGACGGCCTTCCCCAACCCCGGGAACTACGCGCAGGACCCGAGCGACACCAGCGGCTACGGCTCCGACAACCAGGGCATCACCTGGGTCACCTTCGACGAGTCGACGGGGAGCGGCACCTCGGCGACGAAGACGATCTACGTCGGGGTCGCCGACAAGGAGAACGCCGTGTACCGGTCGACGGACGCGGGCGCGAGCTGGCAGCGGATCGCCGGGCAGCCGACCGGGTACCTGGCGCACAAGGGCGTGCTGGACGCCGAGAACGGCTACCTGTACCTGGCCTACAGTGACACGGGCGGGCCGTACGACGGCGGCAAGGGGCGGCTGTACCGGTACGCGACGGCGACCGGCACCTGGACCGACATCAGCCCGGTGGCGGAGGCCGACACCTACTACGGGTTCAGCGGGCTCACCGTCGACCGGCTCCATCCGGGCACGGTGATGGCGACGGCCTACAGCTCCTGGTGGCCGGACACGCAGATCTTCCGGACCACGGACAGCGGCTCCACCTGGACGCAGGCGTGGAGTTACACGTCGTACCCGAACCGCGAGAACCGCTACACCATGGACGTCTCCTCCTCGCCCTGGCTGACCTGGGGCGCCAATCCCACCCCGCCCGAGCAGACACCGAAGCTGGGGTGGATGACGGAGGCGCTGGAGATCGACCCGTTCGACAGCGACCGGATGATGTACGGGACGGGCGCGACGGTCTACGGCACCGAGAACCTCACGAACTGGGACGCCGGGAGCAAGTTCGCCATCGAGCCGATGGTGCGGGGTCTTGAGGAGACGGCCGTCAACGACCTCGCCTCTCCCCCGTCGGGCGCGCCGCTGCTCAGCGCGCTCGGTGACATCGGCGGCTTCCGGCACACGGACCTGACGAAGGTCCCGTCGATGATGTTCACCTCGCCGAACTTCACGTCGAGCACGAGTCTGGACTACGCGGAGACCAGCCCGAACACGGTCGTCCGGGTCGGCAACCTGGACTCCGGTCCGCACATCGCCTTCTCCACCGACAACGGCGCCAACTGGTTCGGCGGCACCGACCCCTCGGGGGTGAGCGGCGGCGGCACGGTCGCGGCGGGCGCCGACGGCAGCCGGTTCGTGTGGAGCCCGGCCGGCACGGGGGTGCAGTACACGACCGGTTTCGGCACCTCCTGGCAGGCGTCGAGCGGCATCCCGGCGGGCGCGGTCGTGGAGTCCGACCGGGTCGACGCGAAGACCTTTTACGGGTTCAAGTCCGGGAAGTTCTACGTCAGTACGGACGGCGGCGCGACGTTCACGGCGTCGGCGGCGACCGGGCTGCCGAGCGGGGACAGCGTGCGGTTCAAGGCGCTGCCCGGCACGGAGGGCGATGTGTGGCTGGCCGGCGGCGCGAGCGACGGGGCGTACGGGCTGTGGCACTCCACGGACGGCGGCGCGAGCTTCACCAGGCTGTCGAACGTCGAGCAGGCCGACACGGTCGGGTTCGGCAAGGCGGCGCCCGGTGCCTCGTACCAGACCCTCTACACCGGCGCGAAGATCGGCGGGGTGCGGGGCGTCTTCCGCTCCACCGACCAGGGCGCGAGCTGGACACGGGTCAACGACGACGCCCACCAGTGGGGGTGGACCGGTGCGGCGATCACCGGTGACCCGCGGGTGTACGGGCGGGTGTACGTCGCGACCAACGGGCGGGGTGTGGTGTACGGGGACACGGCCGGCGGCTCCACCGATCCCGGCACCGAGCCGGAGCCCTCGGGGGCGTGCTCGGTGACGTACACGGTCACCAACCAGTGGTCGGGCGGCTTCCAGGCGGACGTGAAGGTGACCAACACGGGGACGGCCGCCTGGAACGGCTGGTCGCTGGGGTGGACCTTCCCGAACGGGCAGAAGGTGACCCAGATGTGGAACGCCGAGCACACGGCGTCGGGGTCCTCCGTCACCGCGAAGAACGTCGGCTGGAACGGGAACGTGGCGGCCGGTTCCTCGGTGGCCTTCGGCTTCACCGGTGAGTGGTCGGGGACCAACGGGAAACCGGCGTCCTTCTCGTTGGGCGGTGAGAGCTGCGCGGTCGGCTGAGCCGCGCGCGGGAACGGGCGGGGCGTGCTCTCCGGCGGGAGCACGCCCCGCTTCGCGTCACTTGCTCCGCACCTCGCCCAGCGGGTGCGGGCCGGCCTGCGGTGCGGCACGCTCCGTGGGCCAGGCGGCGGCGTCGGCGCCGAGGGCGGTGCGCAGCCAGGCCGTGGTCAGCCGCCGGAGCAGGGCGACCCGCTCCGGGCTCTCGTCGGTGGTCTCGGTGGACTCGTGCCCGGTGATGCCGCCGAGGGAGTGCTCCGCGCCGAACAGGGTCAGCAGGGCCTTGTCCCCCGGGCTGTGGGTGAAGCCGTCGGTGAACCAGTCGGGTCCGCGCACGGAGAGCGGGGAGTCGTCCTTGTCGCCCGCGACCAGCAGGGCCGGGGTGGTCATGGTGGCGAAGGAGGGGCTCATGAAGGGGAAGTTCTCGGCGGCGAAGGGGCTGAGGTCGGCGCCGCCGAGGCCGGTCAGGGCCAGCAGCACGCCGGCGGTGACCCGCGGGTCGGAGAGGTCCTCGCCCGGGGTGCCGTCGGCCCCGAGGACCCGGGCGCCGAGGAGCATGCTCGCCGTCTGGGCTCCCCAGGAGTGTCCGGCGACGGCGATCCGGCCGTGGTCGACGCGGCCGGCGAGACCGGGGACGGCCGCCGTCAGGGCGTCGAGTCCGTCGAGGGAGCGCTTCAGGTCCTCGACGCGGACGCGCCATATCCCCGGGGTGCGGGGGTCGTCGGCGGGCAGGCCGAGGCGGCGGGAGTCGAGGTGGGTGGGCTGGACGACGACGAAGCCCTGGGCGGCCCAGTGGTCGGCGAGCGGGGCGTAGCCGTCCATGGACTGGCCGTAGCCGTGCGAGAAGAGCACGACGGGCAGGTCGTGGCCGGTGACGGGGGCGGAGACGCGGAGCTGGAGGTCGTCGCCGCGGCCGGGGGCCGGCAGCACGACCGGCCGCACGGAGACGATCGGGGCGGAGGGGGAAGCGGGCATGGGTGTGCCTTTCGAAGGCCGGTCTGGCATGATGAGAACGACAAGCGGAACCTTGTTCCGTTAACGATACGGAACAGTGTTCCGTTTATGCAACCCGGGCGACCCCGTGCGGAGGGACGGACGTGAAGGACGGCGACGAGGGAGACGTGCGGGGCACGGCCCGGCCCAGGCGGGCGGACGCCCGGCGCAATCAGGAGGCCCTGCTGGACGCGGCCGCCGCGGTGTTCGTCAGGTCGGGCGTGAACGCGCCGGTGCGGGACGTCGCCGCCGAGGCCGGGGTCGGCACGGGCACGATCTACCGGCACTTCCCGACCCGGGCGGACCTGATCGTCGCCGTGTACCGGCACCAGATCGAGGCGTGCGCGCAGGCGGGCCCCGAACTCCTGCGGAGCGCCCCCTCCCCGCACGCGGCACTGGGCCGGTGGATCGACCTGTTCGTCGACTTCCTGGTCACCAAGCACGGGCTCGCCGCGGTGCTCAACTCCGACGACCCGGGGTTCCAGGCGCTGCACGCCTCCTTCATCGAGCGGCTCGCGCCCGTGTGCGGCCACCTCCTGGACGCGGCGGCGGAGGCGGGCGAGATCCGGCCCGGCCTGCCGCCGGTCGAGCTGATGCGGGGGGTCGGGAACCTGTGCATCGGCGCGGAGAACGGCGGCACCTACGACGCGCGCCGCCTGGTCGGCCTGCTCGTCGCGGGACTGCGGCAGGCCCCCTGACCGCTCCCGCCGCGGCCCGCGCGCACCGGCGGACCGCGGCGGGGTTCAGCCCTGTGCGGCGGCTCCTACGGCGTGTACACCGACGGGCGCGGGGCCGTCGCCATGCCGCTGCCGAGGTAGAAGCTCGGGTGCGGGGGCTGGTTGTAGGCGGTGTTCTGCCAGGCCAGGCCCGTGCGGTACATCGTGTCGTGGAGCAGGGTGGTGATCTTCGTGGTGGTCTCGGTGGGGGTCGAGTAGATACGCAGGGCCGTGTTGGAGCTCGTACGCCAGATGACCTCCTCGCGCCAGTCACCGAGGATGTCGCCGGAGAGGACCGGGGTCGCCTTGGTGCCGTTGTTGGAGGCCACGCCGGAACCGGTGAGCAGGCGGGTGTCGGAGGACGTGCCGTACTTGTCGATGTGGGTGCCGTCGAGGAGTTCCCGGGTGGTGTCGCCGTCCCACCAGGACAGGAAGTTCACCGAGGACGGCTCGCGGCCCTTGGTGGCGCCGGCCTCGTCGCGTATGTAGGTGTCGGAGGCCGACCACACCTCCGCGCCGTCGTTGCCCGCGTACACGTCGCCGGCCACACCGCGCCCGTTGTCGCAGCAGGCGTCGAGCTTCCAGCGGACCGAGCCGTTGGACGGGTTGATGTACAGCTCCGCGGGCTGCGAGGTCGACTCGGAGACCTTGAAGTACTCCAGGCCCGAGGTGGACGGGTCGAGGTCGCCCAGGTGCTGGGCGTCGCCGTGGCCCGTCTTCGTGGTCCACAGGCCGTTGCCGTTGTCGTCCACGGCCATCGCGCCGTACACGATCTCGTCCTTGCCGTCGTTGTCGACGTCCCCGACGGAGAGGCTGTGCGAGCCCTGCCCGTCGTACCCCTTGCCGGTGTTGGTGGAGGAGCTGGTGTCGAAGGTCCAGCGGCGGGTGAACGCCCCGCCCCGCCAGTCCCAGGCCGCGATCACGCTGCGGGTGTAGTAGCCCCGGGCCATGATCAATGAGGGGCGGGCACCGTCCAGGTACGCCGTGCCGGCCAGGAAGCGGTCCACGCGGTTGCCGTAGGAGTCGCCCCACGAGGAGACGGTGCCGCGCGCGGGGACGTAGTCGACGCTCCCCATCGCCTTGCCGGTCTGGCCGTTGAACATCGTCAGGTACTCGGGGCCGGACAGCACGTAGCCGGAGGAGTTGCGGTAGTCGGCCGAGGAGCTGCCGATCACCGCGCCGGTGCCGTCCACCGTGGCGTCGGCGGTCTTCATCGCCACCTCGGCCTTGCCGTCACCGTCGTAGTCGTACACCTGGAACTGGGTGTAGTGCGCGCCGGAGCGGATGTTGCGGCCGAGGTCGACCCGCCACAGCCGGGTGCCGTCGAGCTTGATGCCGTCGACGATCGTGTTGCCGGTGTACCCGGACTGGGAGTTGTCCTTGGCGTTGGTGGGCTGCCACTTCAGGACGATGTCCAGGGCGCCGTCCCCGTCGAGGTCGCCGACCGAGGCGTCGTTGGCCTCGTAGGTGTAGGCGACCCCGTCGGGCGTGGTGCCGCCGGACGGCGGGGAGATGGGGACGTCCTTGTAGCCGGCGCGGAACTGGATCGCGTTGACCGAGTCGGCCTGTTCCACACCGCCCACGATCGCGCGGACCGTGTAGTCGGCCTGCTCGGGTGCGCCGGAGTGGAAGTAGTTGGTCGAGCCGGTGACCGGGCTGGAGTTGACCTTCGTACCGGCCCGGTAGACGTTGAAGGACACGTCGTTCGGGTCGGTGCCGAGCCAGCGCCAGCTGACCAGGTTGCCGGCGGAGGTGTGGACGCTGACGACGCCCCGGTCCAGTTTCTCGACCTGCCGGGCGGTGGCGGCCTCGGCGGTGTCGGCGGTGAGCGTGGTCAGCCCGGCGCCGGCCAGGACGGTGACCGCGGCGAGGGCGGGAACGAGGACCCGGCGTCTGCCGCGTCCGTGCGGGTGCTGCGGGTGTGCCATGGGGTGGGCCTCCTGAGAGGGCGGGGGGATTCCCCTCTCAGTCGCCGCCGGGGGCGCGGGAGTTGCCGCCCCGCGCGCATCGGCCCGCCCGGGATCAGCGTCCCTCCGGGCGGCGGAACGCCCGGAGGGTGAAGACCGGGTCCGGGCGCGGCCGGTCCTGGTCCGGCAGGGCCGCGAGCCGGGCGGCGAAACCGTCGGCGAGCGGATCGCCCGGCGGCAGCGTCATGAACCAGCCGCGCCGCAGGTCCGCGATGGTGCGGCGGGGACTGCGGCCCTGGCCCCGGCCGGTGAAACGGGCCCGTCCCGCCGGGAGCAGCCCGTGTGCGCGGGCGCACTCCTCCACCGCCGCCTCGGCGTCCCGGACGACGCTCCGCGGACGGGCGGCGAGCACCGCGTCGATGTCGCTGCCGACGTTGTGCGAGGCGCCCTTGTCGACGGTGGTGACGTACACCCCGCCGGGCCGCAGCACCCGCGCGCACTCCCCCACGATGGTCCCCACGTCGGTGTCGGTCGCCGCCAGGTGCAGCAGCCACACGCTGCTCACCGCGTCGAACCGCCCCGCCGCGAACGGCAGCCGGCGGCTGTCCGCGCGCACCACCGCGCCGGGCAGCCGGGCCGCGGCCTGCCGGGCCATGGCGGGGGCCAGGTCCACGCCGACGACCCGCAGTCCGGTGCGGGCGGCCGCGAGCCGCCGGGTGACGATCCCGGTACCGCACGCGGCGTCGAGCAGGCTGCGCGCGTCCGCCGGGACCAGTGCGATGACCGCCTCGGCGGCGGCCTGTGCGCGGGGTTCGCCACCGCGCGACGCGTCGTACCGTTCCGCTTCCTCGTCGTAGTCCAGCACGAAGGTCAGTGTGCCCCGTGACCCGCGGCCAGATCCTCCACCCGGTGGGCGAGTTCGACGTCCTTCTCGGTGACCGCGCCGCCCGCGCTGTGCGTGTGCGTGCTGAGCGAGACGGTGTCGTAGCCGAGGGTCAGGTCGGAGTGGTGGTCGAGTTCCTCCTGGACCTGCGCGATGTGCACGACCATCGCCGTCGCCGCGGCGTGCGAGCCGAGCCGGTAGGAACGGGTGAGGCGGCCCTCCTCGTACGACCAGCCAGGCAGCTCGGCCAGCCGCTCCTCGATCTCCTTGTGCGACAGCGGTTCGACGGCCATGATCGGCCCTCCTCTTCCGAAACGGCGAACACCCGCGACCCGGCGTCCCACCGGACGGCGCTTGTGGGACGTACGGGGGACCGTGACAGACTAGGGGGATACTTCGGCGCGTTGGAGGGGGCGTGGCGTGAGTGACCGACGGCCCGCACCCACCGTGGGCCAGGTGGTGCTGGGCAAGCGGCTCCAGGAGCTGCGGGAGAAGTCCGGCCTGAGCCGTGAGGCGGCCGCGAAGGTGCTGCGGGTGGCCACCGCCACCGTACGGCGGATGGAGACGGCCGAGGTCGCCCTGAAGATCCCGTACGCGCAGATCCTGCTCAACGCCTACGGTGTGCCCGACGCCGAGGTGACGGCCTTCGTCGACCTCGCGGAGGAGGCGAACCGGCCCGGCTGGTGGCAGCGCTACCACGACGTGCTGCCGGAGTGGTTCAGCCTGTACGTGAGTCTGGAGGGCGCCGCCCGGATCGTGCGGACCTACGAGCCGCACTTCGTGCCCGGCCTGCTCCAGACCGAGGAGTACGCGCGCGCCGTGCTGGAGACCGGGACCATAGGGAACAGCGGCCCGGCGGCCGTCGAGCGGCACGTGGCGCTGCGCATGGAGCGGCAGCGGCTGCTGCGCCGGGAGCGTCCGCCGCACCTGTGGGTGGTGATGGACGAGACGGTGCTGCGCCGCCCGGTGAGCATCGACGGCCGGGTGATGCGCGAGCAGCTCGACAAGCTGCTGGAGTACGCCGGGCACGAGCGGGTGACCCTCCAGGTCGCCGAGTTCGCCACCGGCCCGCACCCGGGGACGTACGCGCCGTTCACCCTGTTCCGGTTCGCGGAGCCGGAGCTGCCGGACATGGTCTTCACCGAGTACCTGACCGGCGCGCTGTACCTGGACTCCCGGGACGAGGTCTCCGCGCACCTGGAGGTCCTTGACCACATGACGGCCCTGGCCGCGTCGGCGCAGCGCACCGGGGAACTGCTGCGGGAGTACCGCGACTCCTACTGAGCTGAACCGCGCGCCCCGGCGCGCACGGGCCTGTCTCGTACAGGCCCCGTACAGGCCCCTGTGGCTGGTGCGCTCCCCCGCTCGCCCCTAGCTTCGAAAGCCAGGGCCGGCTGAAGCCGGGGCCAGCTAAGGAGCGCTTGTGACGGACACGCGGACACCGCCCACCGAGCCGGGGGCGGCGCTGCTGCGCGCGGGGCGGTTCTTCCGCCGCGGGACGGCCGCGCCCGACCTGCACAGCATCGGTCTGGCCGGCGGCCGGGAGGCGGACGCCTTCTACCGGGACCGGTGGAGCCACGACAAGGTCGTGACCTCCACCCACGGGGTGAACTGCACGGGGTCGTGCCGGTGGAACGTCTTCGTCAAGGACGGCATCATCACCTGGGAGACGCAGGCCACGGACTATCCGTCGGTAGGCCCCGACCGTCCCGAGTACGAGCCGCGCGGCTGCCCCCGGGGCGCCGCGTTCTCCTGGTACACGTACTCGCCGACCCGGGTGCGCTACCCGTACGTGCGCGGTGTACTCCTGGAGATGTACCGGGAGGCGAAGGCACGGCTGGGGGACCCGGTGCTGGCCTGGGCCGACATCCAGGACGACCCCGAGCGGCGGCGCCGCTACCAGCGGGCCCGGGGCAAGGGCGGCCTGGTGCGGGCCGGCTGGGACGAGATGCTGGAGCTGGTCGCCGCCGCGCACGTCCACACCATCGGGAAGTACGGGCCGGACCGGATCGCCGGGTTCTCGCCGATCCCGGCGATGTCGATGGTGTCGCACGCGGCGGGCGCCCGCTTCCACTCCCTCATCGGCGCGCCGATGCTGTCGTTCTACGACTGGTACGCCGATCTGCCGGTGGCGTCCCCGCAGGTCTTCGGCGACCAGACGGACGTGCCGGAGTCGGGCGACTGGTGGGACGCGGCGTACCTGATCATGTGGGGGACGAACGTGCCGGTGACGCGCACGCCGGACGCCCACTGGATGGCGGAGGCCCGCTACCGGGGGCAGAAGGTCGTGGTCGTGGCGCCCGACTACGCCGACAACGCCAAGTTCGCCGACCAGTGGCTGCACCCGCACCCGGGCACGGACGCCGCGCTGGCGCTGGCCATGGGGCACGTGGTGCTCAAGGAGTTCTTCGTCGACCGGGAGACGCCGTTCTTCACGGAGTACGTGCGCCGCTTCACCGACCTGCCGTTCCTGGTGACGCTGACCGAGCGGGACGGCGCGCACGTACCGGCCAAGTTCCTGCGCGCCGCCGACCTGGGTCAGGGCGGCCCCGACGCGCAGTGGAAGACGGTGGTGCTGGACGAGGCGACCGGCCGGGCGGTGGTCCCGGGCGGCTCCCTCGGCTTCCGCTGGAACGAGGCCGACCGGGGGAAGTGGAACCTGGACCTCGACGGGCTCCGTCCCCGGCTCACCCTGCACGGGCACGAGGCGGCGGCGGGCGTCGAGGTGCTGCTGCCCCGCTTCGACACCGACGGCGGACCGCACGGCCAGGGCCGCGGCGACGTGCTGCGGCGCGGCGTCCCCGCCACCCGGCTCGGCGGCCCGGACGGCCCGCTGGTCACGACCGTCTACGACCTGCTGCTCGCCCAGTACGGCGTCTCCCGCCCCGGTGTCCCGGGCGACTGGCCCGCCTCCTACGAGGACGCGGCGTCCCCCGCCACCCCGGCCTGGCAGGAGACCCACACCTCGGTCCCGGCGGCGGCCTGCGTGCGGATCGCCCGGGAGTTCGCGCGGACCGCCGAGCGCTCCAAGGGCCGCTGCATGATCCTGATGGGCGCCGGGACCAACCACTGGTTCCACTCCGAGACGATCTACCGGGCCTTCCTCGCGCTGCTCCAGCTCACCGGCTGCCAGGGCCGCAACGGCGGCGGCTGGGCGCACTACGTCGGCCAGGAGAAGTGCCGCCCGCTGACCGGCTGGGCGTCGCTGGCGGGCGCCCTCGACTGGACCCGCCCGCCCCGGCAGATGATCGGCACGGCGTACTGGTTCCTCAACACCGGCCAGTGGCGCTACGACCGGTTCGGCGCCGATGTGCTCGCCTCGCCGCTGGGCGAGGGCAGGTTCGCGGGGATGACCGGCGCCGACTGCCTGGCGCAGTCGGCGCGGCTGGGCTGGATGCCGTCGTACCCGACCTTCGACCGCAATCCGCTGGAGCTGGGCGAGGAGTTCGGCGACCCGGTGGCCAAGGCGGTGGCCGAACTGCGCGCGGGGACCCTGAAGTTCGCCTGCGAGGACCCCGACGCGCCGGAGAACTGGCCGCGCATCGTGACGCTGTGGCGGGCCAACCTGCTCGGCTCGTCGGCGAAGGGCGCCGAGTACTTCACCAAGCACCTGCTGGGCACCCACTCCTCGCTGCGCGCCGAGGAGGCGTCGCCGGACCAGCGTCCGCGGGATGTGACCTGGCACGACGAGGCACCCGAGGGCAAGCTCGACCTGCTCCTGTCGCTGGACTTCCGGCACACCTCCTCCACCCTGCTCTCCGATGTCGTGCTCCCCGCCGCGACCTGGTACGAGAAGCACGACCTGTCCAGCACGGACATGCACCCCTACGTGCACGCCTTCTCCCCGGCCGTGGACCCGCCGTGGCAGGCGCGCACCGACTTCGACACCTTCAAGGGGCTGGCCGAGAAGCTGAGCGAGCTGGCCGCCGGGCGCCTGGGGGTCCGCAAGGACCTGGTGGCCTCCCCGCTCCAGCACGACACCCCGGGTGAGATCGCCCAGCCCGGCGGGGTGGTGCGGGACTGGCGGCGCGGCGAGTGCGAGCCGGAGCCGGGGAAGACGATGCCGGCGCTGGCCGTGGTCGAGCGGGACTACACGGCGATCGGCGCGAAGTTCGCGGCACTCGGACCGCTCGTCGAGGCCAAGGGGCTGCCCGCCAAGGGCATCGCGCTGCGGCCGGACGAGGAGGTGGCGCTGTTGCGGGAGAAGAACGGCCCGGTGCGCGGCGGCCCGGCGGACGGGCGGCCCTCGCTGGACACGGCGGTGAAGGCGGCCGACACCATCCTCGCCCTGTCCGGCACCACCAACGGCCGCCTCGCCGTGCAGGGGTTCCGCACCCTGGAGGCGAAGACCGGCCAGGAGATGGCGCACCTGGCCGCCGAGCACGAGGGCCGCCGGGTGACCTACGCGGACACGCAGTCGGCGCCCGTGCCGGTGAACGCCTCCCCGGAGTGGTCGGGCAGCGAGTACGGCGGGCGCCGGTACACGGCGTTCACGCAGAACACCGAGCAGCTCAAGCCCTGGCACACCCTCACCGGCCGGCAGCACCTCTTCCTCGACCACGACTGGATGCACGAGCTCGGCGAGGCGCTCCCCGTCTACCGGCCGCCGCTCGACATGCACCGGCTGTTCGGCGAACCGCGGCTGGGACCGGACGGCACCCGCGAGGTGACGGTCCGGTACCTGACCCCGCACAACAAGTGGTCGATCCACTCCGAGTACCAGGACAACCTGTTCATGCTCTCCCTCTCCCGGGGCGGGCAGAGCATCTGGATGGCGCCGCAGGACGCGGAGGCGATCGGCGTGGCGGACGACGACTGGATCGAGGCGGTCAACCGCAACGGCGTGGTGGTGGCCCGCGCGATCGTCTCGCACCGGATGCCGCCCGGCACCGTCTACATGCACCACGCGCAGGAACGCACCGTCAACGTCCCCCTGACGGAGACCACCGGCATGCGCGGCGGCATCCACAACTCGCTCACCCGCCTCATCCTCAAGCCGTCGCACCTCATCGGCGGCTACGCCCAGCTCTCCTGGGCGTTCAACTACCTCGGCCCGACCGGTAACCAGCGTGACGAGGTCACCGTGATCCGGCGCCGCGGCCAGGAGGTGACGTACTGATGCGTCCGATGGCCCAGGTCGCCATGGTCATGAACCTCGACAAGTGCATCGGCTGCCACACCTGCTCGGTCACCTGCAAGCAGGCGTGGACCAACCGCCGGGGCATGGAGTACGTCTGGTTCAACAACGTCGAGACCCGCCCCGGCCAGGGCTACCCCCGCCGCTACGAGGACCAGGAGAAGTGGCGCGGCGGCTGGGAGCTGAACAGGCGCGGCGCGCTGAGGCTCAAGGCGGGCGGCCGGTTCAAGAAGCTCGCCGGGATCTTCTCCAACCCGAAGCTGCCGGAGATCAAGGACTACTACGAGCCCTGGACGTACGACTACAAGAACCTCACCGACGCCCCGCTCGGCGGCGACTACCCCGTGGCCCGGCCCGTCTCGCAGCTCGACGGCAAGCCGATGAAGATCGCCTGGTCGTCGAACTGGGACGACAACCTGGCGGGCGCCCCCGCCTACGGCGACCTGGACCCGATGGTGGAACGGGTCCGCCGGGAGACCGGGGAGAAGGTCAGGTTCGCGTACGAAGAGACCTTCATGTTCTACCTGCCGCGCATCTGCGAGCACTGCCTCAACCCGTCGTGCGTGGCGTCCTGTCCGTCGGGGGCCATGTACAAGCGCTCCGAGGACGGCATCGTCCTCGTCGACCAGGACCGCTGCCGGGGCTGGCGGATGTGCGTGACCGGCTGCCCGTACAAGAAGGTGTACTTCAACCACCGCACCGGCAAGGCAGAGAAGTGCACGTTCTGCTACCCGCGCATCGAGAACGGCCAGCCGACGGTCTGCTCGGAGACGTGCGTCGGGCGGCTGCGCTACCTCGGCGTGATGCTGTACGACGCCGACAAGGTGACGGCGGCCGCCGGGACGAGCGACGAACGCGAGCTGTACCGGGCCCAGCTGGACGTCTTCCTCGACCCGGACGACCCCGAGGTGCGACGGGCGTGCGAGGCGGCGGACATCCCCTACGACTGGCTGGAGGCGGCCCGCCGGTCCCCCGTGCACGCGCTGGTCAGCAAGTACCGGGTCGCGCTGCCGCTGCACCCGGAGTACCGGACGATGCCGATGGTCTGGTACATCCCGCCGCTGTCGCCGGTCGTGGACGCGCTCACCGAGACCGGGCACGACGGGGAAGACGCGGACAACCTGTTCGGCGCGATCGACACGCTGCGCATCCCGCTGGAGTACCTCGCGGAGCTGTTCGCCGCCGGTGACACCGGGCCGGTGCGGGCGTCGCTGGAGAAGCTCGCCGCGATGCGCTCCCACATGCGGGCGGTCAACCTCGGCGAGGAACCCGACCCGGCCGTCGCGGAGGCCATCGGCATGACACCCGAGGCGATCGAGGACATGTACCGCCTGCTGGCCATCGCCAAGTACGAGGAGCGGTACGTCATCCCGACGGCCGCCGTCGGCGACGCGCACCGCCTAGAGGCGTCCGCGCTGCCCGACACGTGCAGCCTGGACTTCGAGGGCGGGCCGGGGCCGGGCGGCGAGGGGCCGGGGACGGCCGGTGACGGGCCGTTCGGCCAGGACTCGGGACGCAAGCGGCTGCCGCTGGTGCCGGTGGAGAACTTCCACATCCTGCGCCGCCGGCAGACCGCCGATGACGAGAAGGAGGGCTGATGCCCGGATTCGAGGTGCTCTACCAGGCGGCCGCGCTCTGCCTGACCTACCCCGACGACGACTTCCGCACCCGGCTGCCGCTGCTGAGGGAGGCCGCGCCGCCGCTGCGGGAGTTCACCGACCACGCGACGCGCACCCCGCAGAACGAACTCCAGGCCCACTACGTCGAGGTCTTCGACTTCAAGAACCGGCACAGCCTGTACCTGAGCTGGTGGAGCGACGGCGACACCCGCAACCGCGGGATGTCCCTGGTCCGCTTCAAGGAGCTGTACCGGACCCACGGCCTGGAGCTGACCGGCGAGGAACTCCCCGACTTCCTGCCGGCCGTCCTCGAGTTCACCTCCCGCACCGGTGACATGGGGCTCCTCGTCGAGTACCGGGAGGCCCTGGTCCAGCTGAGCACCCGGCTCACCGCCTTCGGCACGCCGTACGCGTGCGTGCCCGCCGCGGTGTGCGCCACCCTGCCGCCCGCGACCGCCGGAGCCCGCCGATGACCGTCTTCCTGTGGGGCGTGCTGCCGTACGCCGCGTTGGTCTCGCTCGTCGCCGGCCTGGTCTGGCGCCACCGCTACGACCGGTTCGGCTGGACCACCCGCTCCTCCCAGGTCTACGAGTCCAAGCTGCTGAACATCGCCTCGCCGGTCTTCCACTACGGCATCCTGTTCGTGCTGGTCGGCCATCTGATCGGCCTGTTCGTCCCGGAGTCGTGGACGGACGCGGTGGGGGTGAACGAGCGTGCCTACCACCTCTTCTCGCTCTGGGGCGGCACCCTCGCGGGCGTGCTCGCGGTCATCGGCATCGGGCTGCTCGTCTACCGGCGCCGCACCAACGCGCCGGTGTTCCGGGCGACGACGGGCAACGACAAGTTCATGTACGTCTTCCTGGTCGGGTCGATCGTGCTGGGCATGGTCGCCAAGCTCACGCACTCCTCCGGCACCGGGTTCGACTACCGGCACTCCATCGCCCCCTGGGCCCGCAGCCTCTTCCGGCTGAACCCGCAGACGGAGCTGATGTCGGGGGTGCCGGTGCTGTACGAGGTGCACGCGGTGGTGGGGATGGTGCTGATCGCGCTGGTGCCGTACACGCGGCTGGTGCACATGTTCAGCGCGCCGGTGCAGTACCTGGTGCGGCCGTACATCGTGTACCGCTCGCGCGACCCCCGGCAGCTCGGACCCCGGCCCGACCGTCCGGGGTGGGAGCGGGCGGAGCTGGAGCAGCCGGGCGGTGGTCGCTGAGACCCGTGGTGTTCCGTCCGGCTATCGTCCGGCGGCGTACCCCTGCATCATGCGGGGGTTGGCCGCGGCCGACAGGACACCCGTCTCCGGATCGCGCGCGACCGCGCACAGCCGCCCCTCCGACCAGGGCCCGGAGACCGTGACACGGTGGCCGAGGCGGCGCAGCCCGGCGATGGTCCGGTCGTCGAACCGGGACTCCAGGACCAGCGATCCGGGGTCCGTGAGACGCGGGTGGAACGACGACGGGAAGCTCTCGGTGTGCCAGTTCGGGGCGTCGATCGCGCCTTGCAGGTCGTATCCGCCGCGGAATCTCTCGCGCAGCGCCACGGCGAGCAGGAAGTGCAGGCTCCACTGGTCCTGCTGGTCGCCGCCGGGGGTGCCGAAGGCGAGGACCGGGACGCCGTCGCGCAGGGCCAGGGAGGGGGTGAGGGTGGTGCGGGGGCGGCGGCCCGGGGTCAGGGAGTTGGGCAGGCCCTCCTCCAGCCAGGTCATCTGGAGCCGGGTGCCGAGCGGGAAGCCGAGGGCGGGGACGACCGGGTTGGACTGGAGCCAGCCGCCGCTGGGGGTCGCCGCGACCATGTTGCCCCAGCGGTCGACGATGTCGAGGTGGCAGGTGTCGCCGCGGGTGGCGCCGTCCCGGGCGACGGTCGGCTCCCCCGCCCCCGGGGCGACGGCGATGCTCGTGCCCGCGTCCGCCGCGGCCGCCGCGGGCAGCCGGGGGGTACGTCCGTCGGGGCTGCCGGGCCGCAGGTCGGAGGCGGCCCGCTCCGGGTCGACCAGTTTCCGCCGCGCCGCGTTGTACCCGGACGACAGCAGCGTGGCCAGCGGTACGTCGGCCCCCTCGGCGTCGCCGTACCAGGCCTCCCGGTCGGCCATCGCCAGCTTGGTGCCCTCGACCAGGGTGTGCACGTACTCCGTGGAACCGTACTCCGCGCCGCTGTCCCGGGTGCCGAAGTCGTCGTCCAGCAGGGCCAGTTGCTGGAGCAGGACCGGGCCCTGGCTCCACGGGCCGGCCTTGGCGACGGTCCAGCCGTTCCAGTCGTGGGTGACCGGGTCCTCGTAGTGGGCGGAGTACGCGGCGAGGTCGTCGCCGGTGAGGGTGGACGCGTGCCGTTCGCCGGAGGTGTCGAGGACGGGCCGGGCGGCGAAGGCGGCCAGTTCCTCGGCGATGAAGCCCTCCCGCCAGATCCGGCGGGCCGCCTCGATCTCCGCGTCCCGGCGCTCGGTGCCGACGGTGCCCGGGGCGATGGTGGCCCGTGCCTCGGCGAGCAGCCGCCGCCAGGTCGCCGCCAGTGCCGGGTTCCTGAGCAGCGCGCCCGGCGCCGGAGGGCGGCCGCCGGGGAGGTAGACCTCGGCGGAGGTGGTCCACTCGGTCTCGAACAGTTCCCGGACCGTCTCGACCGTCGCGCCGACCCGTTCGACCGCCGGGTGCCCGTGCTCGGCGTAGCCCACGGCGTACTTCAGCACGTCCGCGAGGGACTTGGTGCCGTGGTCGCGCAGGAGCAGCAGCCAGGCGTCGAACGCGCCCGGGACGGCGGCGGCCAGCGGGCCGGTGCCGGGGACCAGGTCCAGGCCGAGGGAGGTGTAGTGGGCGATGGTCGCGCCGGCCGGCGCGGGTCCCTGGCCGCACAGCACCCGGGGCGCGGAGCCGGCGGGGGCGATGATGACGGGCACCTCGCCGGCCGGGCCGTTCAGGTGCGGTTCCACGACGTGCAGCGTGAACGCCGCGGCCACCGCCGCGTCGAAGGCGTTGCCGTCGTCCTCCAGGACGGCCATGGCGGCGGCGGAGGCCAGCCAGTGCGTGGAGGAAGCCATGCCGAAGGTGCCTTGCAGCGTAGGTCGTGTGGTGAACATGACGCGAGTAAACCGGGAGCGGAGGGCGGGCGTCCATGGCGTGCGGGGCGCCGTCGTCGCCGCGGCGCCCCGCCGGGGCCCTCAGCCGGCGGCCCGGCCTCCGGAGTCCTCGCCCGGCTTCTTCCCGGTGCCGGTGTCCTTCTCGTCGTCGACGATCTCCGCGTCCACCACCGTGTCGTCGCCCCGCGGTGGCGTGTCCGTGCCCGGGGTGCCTGGGTCGGCGGACTCCTGCCGGCCGGCCTGGGCGTACATCGCCTGGCCCATGCGCTGGCTGACGGTGGCGAGCTTCTCGACGCCGGCGCGGAGTTCGGCGGTGCCGGCCTTCCGCTCCAGCAGCGCCTTGAGGTCGGTGACGGCCGACTCGACCTCCGTGCGGGTGTCGGCGGGGATCTTGTCGCTGTTGTCCCGGACGAACTTCTCCGTCTGGTAGACGAGCTGTTCCGCCTGGTTGCGGGTCTCCACCGCCTCCCGCCGTTTGCGGTCCTCGTCGGCGTACTGCTCGGCCTCCCGCATCATCCGGTCGATGTCGTCCTTGGGCAGTGCCGAGCCGCCGGTGACGGTCATCTTCTGCTCCCGCCCCGTGGCGAGATCTTTCGCGGACACGTGCATGATGCCGTTGGCGTCGATGTCGAACACCACCTCGATCTGCGGCACCCCGCGCGGTGCCGGCGGCAGCCCCGTCAGGTCGAAGACGCCGAGCTTCTTGTTGTACGCGGCGATCTCGCGTTCGCCCTGGTACACCTGGATGCCGACGGACGGCTGATTGTCGGCGGCCGTGGAGAAGATCTCCGAACGCCGGGTCGGGATCGTGGTGTTGCGCTCGATCAGCGTGGTCATGATGCCGCCCTTGGTCTCGATGCCGAGGGACAGCGGGGTGACGTCGAGCAGCAGTACGTCCTTGACGTCGCCGCGCAGGACGCCCGCCTGGAGCGCGGCGCCGACCGCCACGACCTCGTCGGGGTTGACGCCCTTGTGCGGTTCCTTGCCGGTCAGCTCCTTGACCAGGGCGGTGACGGCCGGCATCCGGGTGGAGCCGCCGACCAGGATGACGTGGTCGACCGCGGCGAGCTCCACCCCGGCGTCGTGGACGGCCTGGTGGAACGGCGTCCTGCAGCGGTCGAGCAGATCGGCGGTCAGCTCCTGGAACTGGGCCCGGGTCAGCTTCTCGTCCAGGTGCAGCGGCCCCTCGGCGGACGCGGTGATGTAGGGCAGGTTGACGGTGGTCTCGCCGGCCGAGGACAGCTCGATCTTCGCCTTCTCGGCGCCCTCGCGCAGCCGTTGCAGCGCCATCCGGTCGCGTCCGAGGTCGACGCCGTACTGGCCCCTGAACCGTTTGACGAGGTGGTCGACGACGCGCTGGTCCCAGTCGTCGCCGCCGAGGAGGGTGTCGCCGTTGGTGGCCTTCACCTCGATGACGCCGTCGCCCATCTCCAGGAGGGAGACGTCGAAGGTGCCGCCGCCGAGGTCGAAGACGAGGACCGTCTGGTCGTTCTCCCGGTCCAGGCCGTACGCCAGGGCCGCCGCCGTGGGTTCGTTGATGATCCGCAGCACCTTCAGGCCGGCCACCTCGCCGGCCTCCTTGGTCGCCTGGCGCTGCGCGTCGTCGAAGTAGGCGGGGACGGTGATCACGGCGTCGGTGACGTCCTCGCCGAGGTAGGCCTCCGCGTCCCGCTTGAGCTTCTGGAGGACCCGCGCGGAGAGTTCCTGCGCCCGGTAGTGGGTGCCGTCGACGTCGCCGTGCTCGGGGAAGCGCCACCCCGCGTCGCCCATGTGGCGCTTGACGGAGCGGGCGGTGCGGTCGACGTTGGTGACCGCCTGCCGTTTGGCGACCTCGCCGACGAGGACCTCGCCGTTCTTGGCGAACGCGACCACCGAGGGAGTGGTGCGGGCCCCCTCCGCGTTGGCGACGACGGTGGGTTCGCCGCCCTCCAGGACGGCCACCACCGAGTTCGTCGTTCCGAGATCGATACCGACCGCGCGTCCCATACCGTCCCCTTCCGCCCGAGCACCTGACCCACCCGTCTGCATCACCAGCACAAAACTTGAGCGTGCTGTTGTCAAGGGTGCGTCGGGCCCCGGCGGAAGCGGACGGGCCGGGCTCGGCTCAGGCGAGCTTCGCCGACAGCGTGATGGTCGTGCCGGTCAGGGCCTGGCTGACCGGGCAGTTCTTCTTGGCGTCCTCGGCGGCGGCGACGAACGCGTCGTTGTCGAGGCCGTCGACGGTGCCCTCCACGGTGAGGTGGATGCCGGTGATGCCCTCACCGGGCTGGAAGGTGACGTCGGCGTTGGTGACCAGCTTGGTGGGCGGGGTGCCGGCACCCGTCAGGCCGTTGGACAGCGCCATGGAGAAGCAGGACGAGTGGGCGGCGGCGATCAGCTCCTCGGGGCTGGTCTTCCCGTTCGCCTTCTCGGCGCGGGACGGCCAGGACACCGGCTGCTTGCCGATGCCGGACGAGTCGAAGGTGACGACACCGTTGCCCTCGAACAGGTTGCCTTCCCAGACGGTGTGTGCGGAGCGCGTGGTGGCCACGGCAGGTCCTTTCGCAGTACGGATGGGTCCGGGACCATCCGATCACACTCCGGGCCCGGGGTCAGGGAACGGGGGTACCGGTGACCGGATCGCGTGCGTCGCTCCGCCGTGCCGCCAGCACCGCGTACACCAGGACGCCCGCGAAGAGGAAGAGCACGCCCTGGTAGACCGCCGCGTACCCGGCGCCCGCGACGAGCCAGAGCGAGAACGCCGCGGCCACCGACGCGATCACGGCGTCCCTGACCAGCCGGGCCCGGTCGACGCGTTCGCGACCCCCCGAGACCAGGTGGAAGAGCTGGGCGGCGGTGGCCAGCAGGTAGGGCACGGTCGCGGTGAAGGTGGTCACCAGCACCAGCGTCTCGAAGACCTGCCCCGAGCCGGAGGCGTAGTTGTAGACGGTGAGCAGGGAGGCGAGGACGACGGTGACGCCGACGCCGACCGTGGGCACGCCGCGCCGCCTGCGGGCGAACGCCGCCGGGAACAGGCCGTCCTTGGCCGCGGCGTACGGGGTCTGGGCGCTCAGCAGCGTCCAGCCGTTGAGGCAGCCGGTCATGGAGACCAGCGCGGCCAGCGCGACGGCCCAGCCGCCCCAGCCGCCGCCGAACATGGCGTTCACCGCGTCGGAGAAGGGGGCGGTGGAGCCGACGAGGCGGTCGTGGGGGACGGTGCCGAAGACGGACAGGGTGCCCAGCAGATAGACGAAGGCGGCGCCCGCGGTGCCGATGACGGTGGCGCGGCCGACGGTCCGCCGGGGGTCCTTCACCTCGCCGGCGCTGACCGCGGCGGACTCCACGCCGAGGTAGGAGAAGAGCAGGATCGCGGCGGAGGCGGAGACCGCGCCGACGGTGCCGGTGCCGCTCGCGTCGAACGGACCGAGGTTCCCGGCGTCGAAGAAGAACAGCCCGCCGACGGCGACGAGCAGCAGCGGCACGAACTTCAGGACGGTGGAGACGAGTTGCACGGCGCCCACGTACCGGGAGCCGGCGAAGTTGGCGAGGGCGGGCAGCCACTGGATGACCAGGGCGGCCAGGCAGGCGGTCCAGCGGTGGTCGTTCACCGGGACCAGGACGTCGAGGTAGCCGACGGCGGCGACGGCGAGCGCCGCGTTGGAGACCCAGGTGGTGATCCAGTACGCCCAGGCCGCGAGGAACCCGGCGAAGTCGCCGAAGGCCGCGCGGGCGTAGACGTAGGGGCCGCCGGTGCTCGGGTCACGGGCGGCGAGCCGGCCGAAGACCAGGGCGAGCGCGACGGCGCCGGCCGTCAGGACGCCGAAGGCGAGCAGGCTGACCGTGCCGTAGGGGGCGACGGAGGCCGGAAGCAGGAAGATGCCGCCGCCGATGATGTTGCCCATGACCAGGGCGGTGGCGACGGGGAGGCCGAAGCGCCGGGCGTGTCTGCCCTCGCCCTCCGTGACGTGCATGGCGTGGTGCGCCTTTCTCGAAGAACCGCGTGTCCGGGATCGCCGGGACGGCGACCATCGTCGGACATGACCGAGAAAGGCGCCAAATCAGGCGCTTTTATCCTGTACTACCCCGTCCGGGACCGGAAATGGTGTGCTGCCGTGGCCCGCGGGCCGTGAATCGTCCAGCGGGATCTGCGGACCGTCGGACTCGCGGAGCCAGCGGCGCAGGACGCGGTGCACGTCTTCGGCACCGACCAGCTCGGCTCCGTCGGCGACCGGCGCGGTCAGGGCGGTCGGGGAGAGCAGGAACGCCTCGGACTGGGCGCCGCCGAGCCCGCCGTGCGAGCCGATCTGCTCCTCGAAGGCGAGCACCTCGCCGTCGGCCGGGTCAAGGGAGGAGTTGACCATGATGTCCGCGGTGTGCGGGAAGGAGTGGGTGCGGCGCACGGCGTCGGCGGCGCCGGGGCCGAAGGGGGCGAGCGGGCCCGGTTCCTCGTCGAGCCGGTGCAGCGGTATCTCCGCGCCGCGGGTGCCGAGCACGAGCCCGTCCGGGTGCTCCTCGCTGCTCACCAGCAGGAAGCCGACGCCGGGGTGGTTGGCGAGGGTGCTGAGCAGCGCGGGGTGGCGGGCGTCGATCTCCTCCCGGCTCATCCGGTGCCCGACGTCGGGGAAGGAGACCAGGCCGAGGTTGCCGGAGGCGAGCACGATCGGCTCGGAGCGGCGCGCGGGCCGGTGCTGTTCGGCGCCCTCCTCGACGGGGCGGCCCATCGCCGCGCGGACGGTGTTGCGGGCCTCGGCGCCGCTGTGGGTGCGCTGCGCCTTGCGCGGCACGGGCAGTCCGCAGCCGGCCCGGACCAGGTCGGCGAGGGTGAGTCCGTAGCGCGCCCGGAAGGTCTCGCCGGGGCTCTGGCCGTGGTCGGAGAGGACCACGATCCGGTACGGGCGCGGGGCGTGCTCGGCGGCCTTCTCGATCAGCGCCAGGGAGCGGTCGAGGCGGGCGAGGACCTTCTCGGCGTCCCGGCTGTGCGGCCCGGAGTGGTGGGCGACCTCGTCGTAGGCGACCAGGTCGGCGTAGACGGCGGTGCGGCCGGCGAGCATGTCGCCGATGACCGCGGCGACCACGACGTCCCGTTCGACGACGGTGGCGAAGGCCCGGACGAAGGGGTAGAGACCGCCGCGGGAGACGCGGGGGCGGACCTTGTGGACCCGGGCGCGGACGGACTCGCCGATCTCCCGGCCGACGTCGGCGACGAAGGACATGGCGGTGCGGACCGCGTTGGCGGGGTCGGAGAAGTAGGCGAAGTACCCGGAGCGGGAGCGGGTCTCCCGGCTGCGGCGGCGCACGGCGATGGAGAGCACCAGGGCCTGTTCGTCGGCGCCGCCGCTGAAGAGGTTGCCGCGGCTGGCGCCGTCCAGGGTGAGCAGGCCGCCGTCGCCGGTGTGCTCGACGGCGCGGCGCTGGAGCTCGGCGGCGCTGGAGGGACGGTTGCAGACCATCACCTCCCGGCTGTCCTTCTCGTACCAGCGGAAGGCGGGGATGTCGTAATTGCTGCCGTGCAGGATGCCGAGCTGGCTGGCGCCGGTCTGGCTGGACCAGTCGGTGCGCCAGCGGGTGAGGCGGTGGCTGCCGGGGCCCTCGCCGTCGCCGAGCCAGCGGGCGACGGTGGGCATGACGCCCTTCCCGGCGGCCGTCTCCAGGACGTCGTGGCCGACGCCGTCCAGTTGCAGGAAGACGGTGCCGTGCCCGCTCGGGCAGGGCGGGACGGTACGGCGGCGGCGGTCGGCGAGCCGGTAGAGGCGGCGCCGGTAGGCGTCGTCGTCGCGGACGGCGAGGGCGGCGCCGGTGGCGGAGGCGACCGCCGACATCACGGCGGCGACCACGACGGCGGTCTCGGGTCCGGCGGCGCCGTGCGCGGCGGGGTTCAGCCGGAGCGCCACGAGCAGCAGCGCGCCGTTGAGGAAGAAGACCAGCAGGCCGAGGACGAGGGCCGGGACCAGCAGCAGGAGCCGGACCAGCAGCGGCCAGACCAGCGCGGAGAGCAGGCCGAAGGCACCGGCGCCGAAGGCGGCGGTCACGGCGATGTCCGTGGCGCTCGACCCGTCCGGGGACTGGAGCTGGAAGTCCGGCAGGATGCCGGCGAGCGCGAGCATGGTCACCGTGGAGACCGCCCACACCGTGACGCTCCGGCCCAGCTGGCCGGCGATCCGCCGCCAGCGCCTCCCGTTCACGCTCCGCACACCTCACGTTCCGGCCCGACCTCGGCGCGGACCCTCTCCAGCCTGTCACAACGCCCGGGGGCCCCTGCTCGCGGGCAGGTCGGTGACCGTGATCGACCGGGTCTCGACCAGGAACGGTCAGCGTCCGTCGTATCCGGCGGTCGGCATGGACAGGCGGCGGTGGACGCACGCCTTCATCTCGGCGTCGTAGGCGGGTTCGGCACGCCCGACGGTCTCCACCCGGACACCGCGCAGGGCGCACTGGGCGGTGAACTCCTCCACCGAGGCGAGCGCGCTCGCCAGCACCCGGTGGCTGGGGGCCACGAAGAGGTCGCGGCCGGGGCGGACGCCGTCCCAGAGGACGTCGTGGTCGGGGCGGAGACGGCTGACGAGCAGCTCCCTGGCGACGACGTACCCGTGCTCGGCGGCCCAGCGGGCGCACATGGCGTGCTGGCTGCGGGAGTCCACCAGGAAGGGGTCGGCGTCCAACTCCTCCAGCGGCGTCAGACTCGCGATCGCCGTCACCCTCACCGGTCCCATGGCGTCCCCCTCACCTCCGGTTTCGCCGCCGACCCTACTCCTGGACGTAGGCTTCGGGGAGTCGCGCGAAGGAGGCAAAGAGGTGCCGGTGGAGGTCACCTGGTGGGGTCATGCCACCTGCACGGTTCAGGATTCGCACATACGTGTGCTGACCGATCCCCTGTTCGCCCGTCGGCTGGCGCACCTGCGGCGACGCCGGGGGGCTCCGCCCCCGCCCGAGGCGTGGCAGGCGGACGTGACTCTCGTCTCCCATCTGCACGCCGATCATCTCCATGTGCCGTCGCTGGCGCCGCTCGCGCCGGGCACGCGTGTGCTCGTGCCCCGGGGCGCGCCGCGGACGGTGTCCGGACTGCGCCGGCTCTCCCACCTGGAGCTGACCGAGGTCGTGCCCGGCGACGAGACGACCGTCGGTGACCTGCGGATCCGGGTGGTCCCGGCCTGGCACGACGGGCGGCGGCTGCCGGTGGGGCCGCGCCGTTCCCCCGCTCTCGGCTATGTCATCGAGGGCGAGGCGCGGACGTACTTCGCCGGGGACACCGGGCTCTTCGACGACATGGCGAAGGAGGTCGGGCCGGTCGACGCGGCGCTGCTGCCGGTCGGCGGCTGGGGGCCGCACCTGGGCGAGGAACACCTCGACGCCGGGCGCGCGGCCGAGGCGCTGGCCCGGCTGGCGCCCCGCAGCGCGGTGCCGGTGCACTACGGCACGTACTGGCCCATCGGGATGGACGCCGTGCGCCCCCATGAGTTCCACGCGCCGGGCGACGAATTCGTGCGCCTGGCCGCGCTGCACGCTCCGGGCGTGTCGGTGCACCGGCTCGGGCATGGAGAGAGTGTGCGACTGGAGGCCGCTCGGTGACCTGGCTCGGTTCCGCCGTGACGGTGGTCCCGACGGAGGCCACGCAGCAGGCGCTGGGCTATCCGTCGCTGTTCCTGCTGGTGCTGATCGGCGCGCTGGTGCCGGTCGTGCCGACGGGGGTGCTGGTCAGCTCGGCGGCCGTGGTGGCGTTCCACCAGGCGGCGATCTCGCTGGGGCTGGTCTTCCTGACCGCCTCGCTGGCCGCGTTCCTCGGCGACCTCACCCTGTACTGGCTGGGGCGGCGCGGGATGAAGTCGAAGAACGGCTCGCGCTGGCTGGAGGCGATCCGCTCGCGGGCGCCCGAGGACCGGCTGGAGCAGGCGCAGGGCAAGCTCGCCGAGCACGGGGTCGCGGTGCTGGTGCTCTCCCGGCTGGTGCCGGCCGGCCGTATCCCGGTGATGCTGGCCTGTCTGCTGGCCAAGTGGCCGACGCGCCGCTTCGTCCGCGGCAACCTCCCGGCCTGCCTGGCCTGGACGGTGACGTACCAGCTGATCGGCATCCTCGGCGGCTCCCTGTTCGCGGAGCCGTGGGAGGGGGTGGCCGCGGCGATCGTCCTGACGGTGCTGGTCGGCGCGGCCCCCAGCGTGTGGAAGCGGATCCGGCGCCCGGCGAAGGCGTGATCCGGCCCTACGGGGCGACCCGGACCCACCGGGTGATCCGGCCCTACCGGGCGTCGAGTACGCGGGAGGCCCCGACCGGGAGGTCCCAGAGGTCCTCCCGGGGCAGGCCCGCCCGCTCCCAGGCGGCGCGCACCCGGGTGAGGGGTTCGAGGACCGGCTCGGCGGAGAGCACGAACGTGCCCCAGTGCATCGGGGCCATGCGGCGGGCTCCCAGGTCCTGGGCGGCCCGTACCGCCTCCTCCGGGTCGCAGTGGACGTCGCTCAGCCACCAGCGGGGCTCGTAGGCGCCGATGGGGAGCAGGGCGAGGTCGATGCCGGGGTAGCGGCGGCCGATCCGGTCGAACCAGTGGCCGTAGCCGGTGTCCCCGGCGAAGTACACGCGCCGGCCGTCGGGGCCGGTGAGGACCCAGCCGCCCCAGAGGCTGTGGCAGGTGTCGGTGAGGGTGCGCTTGGACCAGTGGTGGGCCGGGACGAAGTCAAGGCGGACACCGCCCAGTTCCGCCGCCTCCCACCAGTCCAGCTCGGTGACCACGGTGAACCTGCGGCGGTGGAACCAGCGGCCGAGCCCGGCCGGCACGAAGATGGGGGTGTCGCGCGGCAGCCGGCGCAGGGTCGGCGCGTCCAGGTGGTCGTAGTGGTTGTGGCTGATGACGACGGCGTCGACGCGGGGCAGCGCCTCCCAGGGGACGCCTACGGGGGTGACGCGGGCGGGGGTGCCGAGGATGCGGCGGGACCAGACGGGGTCGGTGAGGACGGTGAGCCCGCCGATCCGCACCACCCAGCTGGCGTGTCCCGCCCAGGTGACGGCGACGGTACGGGTGTCGGCGCGGGGCAGCGGGCCGGGCTCGACCGGCAGCCGGGGGACGTCGGCGAGGCCCTCGGGGCCGGGCCTGAGGGCGCCCTCGCGGGCGAACCGGGCGGTGGCCCGCAGGCCGGGCAGCGGGGCGGTCAGCCGGTCGTGGAAGGCCCGCGGCCACACCCGGCGTTCGGCGAGCGGCCGGGGGCGGGCGAGCGGCGGCACGGACGCCGCGGCGGACGCGGCGGACGCGGCGGACGCGGCGGCCACGCTGCTCCCGGAACCGCTCCCGGGGTCGGTCTTGTGGTCGGTCGCGTGGTCGGTTTCGTGGCCGGTCGCGGAGTCCTGGCCGGGCGTGGTCGTGGTGGTGGGCGACTCGGACTGCTGCGTCATCGGGAGGGCTCCCATCGCCGATCGTCGTGGAGGCTGTCGAAGACCGACTTCAGATCGTTCAACGCGCGTCGCACATGGGGCAGTTCCAGGGGGTCGGGCGCGGCGAGGCTCAGCGCGCGCCGCTCGTCGGTGGGGCCGAGCAGGGGCCCGGTGGACAGCCGTACCCGCAGGGCCGCGAGGTCGTCGCCGAAGCGGTGGCCGCCGGGGGCGGGCAGGCCGAGGCGGGCGGTGAGGAAGTCCTCCAGCTCCTGGGCGTCGCCGACGCCGCGGCCGGCCAGGGCGATGCGCAGCGGGGAGAGGTCGGCGTACAGGTGCCGGCCGGCCCGCGGGGGCCGGGCGAGCGCGCCCGCGCC
>NZ_JAVRHI010000403.1:0-18473 GCF_034105845.1 Streptomyces sp. CRN 30
ACCGGCACCACTCTCGTCACGGGCGCCACCGGCACCACCGGCAGCCGTGTCACCGCACAACTGCTCGCCGCCGGGCACCGCGTCAGAGCCGCCTCACGTCGCGCCACCCCCGTCCCGGACACGGAGGCGATCCGCTTCGACTGGTACGACCCCGCCACCTTCCGCGACGCCCTCGCCGGTACCGACCGGGTGTACCTCGTCCCCCCGGTCGGCGACCCCGCCCCGGCGGCCGTCATGCTTCCCTTCCTCCAGCAGGCCCGCGCCGCCGGAGTGCGCCGCGCGGTGCTGCTCAGCTCCTCGGCCGTCCCCGCCGGAGGGCCGGCCGTCGGAGCCGTGCACCAGGCGCTCCCCGGCCTCTTCGAGGAGTGGGCGGTGCTCCGGCCCTCGTGGTTCATGCAGAACTTCACCGGCGACCACGCCCACGCGACCACCCTCCGCGAGCGGGGCACCGTCCTGACGGCGACCGGCAGCGGCCGCGTCGGCTTCGTCGACGCCGACGACATCGCGGCCGTCGCCGTGCACGCCCTGACCGGCGACACGGCCCCGAACACCGACCTAGTCCTGACCGGCCCCGAGGCCCTGAGCTACGACGACGTCGCCGCGCTCTACGCAGAGGTCACCGGCCGACTCGCGACCCACCGGCCACTGATGTACGAAGAGATGTGCGACCACCTGACGCGCATCGCCGGCGTCCCGCCCGAGTTCGCCGCGCTGCTGGCCGCCCTGGACCGGGCCATCGCCGACGGGTCGGAGGACCGCGTCACCGACACCGTCCAGCGGCTCACCGGCCGCCCACCGCACGACCTGCGCACGGTCCTCCGCCGGGAGAGCCGCTTCCGCCGGCCGGGACACAGCTGAGAATGGTGCGATGACTCGCCTCACCCGTCCCGCACTCCCGGGCTGCGTCGCAGCCGTCGCCGTCGCCGTCTTACTGTCCGGCTGCACCTCGGACGACGCCCCCGAACGTTCCTCCTCCGTGCCCCGCCCTCTCACCACCTCGACCACGGCGCCCGGCGCCGCGGAGCGGCTCGCGGAGCGCTACCGTCAGGCCGGCGGCGTGGAGGACGTGTACGGCATCGAGCAGAGCCCCGGCCCCGACGGCGTTCCCCAGTTGGTGGTGTGGAGACACGGCCGGGACGACGACGCCGAGTCCTTCGACCCGCTCAAGCAGTCGGTCGTCGACTTCCTCCGACGCGAGGACGGAGACTCGCTCGACCAGGGGTACCTGCTGGACGTCTTCGGCTCGGACGGCAAGCTGCTGAACCGGCTCGACGCCCGCCCCTAGGACATGGACATGGCTGAGGGGTGCCCCCGATCACTGGGGCACCCCTCAGCCATGTCTGTCTACCTGCCGACCGGCCGGCCGACGATCAGGTAGTCGTCGTCCGCCTCCGCCGCGACCCCGGCCGCCGCTCGCTCGGCCGCGTCACCGGGTCCCCGGCCTCCACCGCGGCGGCGCGCCGGCGCGCACCGAAGTCCGCGAGCGCCTCCGCCAGCTTGTGCACCGACGGCTCCGGAGCCATCACGTCGACCCGCAGCCCGTGCTCCTCGGCGGTCTTCGCCGTGGCCGGGCCGATGCACGCGATCACCGTCACGTTGTGCGGCTTGCCCGCGATGCCGACCAGGTTGCGCACGGTGCTCGACGAGGTGAAGAGCACCGCGTCGAACCCGCCGCCCTTGATCGCCTCACGCGTCTCGGCCGGTGGCGGCGACGCCCGCACGGTGCGGTACGCCGTGACGTCGTCGACCTCCCAGCCCAGCTCGATCAGCCCGGCGACCAGCGTCTCCGTGGCGATGTCGGCGCGCGGCAGGAACACCCGGTCGATCGGGTCGAAGACCGGGTCGTACGGCGGCCAGTCCTCCAGCAGACCCGCGGCCGACTGCTCGCCGCTCGGCACCAGGTCCGGCTTCACGCCGAAGGCCACCAGCGCCTTCGCCGTCTGCTCGCCCACCGCCGCGACCTTGATCCCGGCGAAGGCCCGCGCGTCGAGCCCGTACTCCTCGAACTTCTCCCGTACGGCCTTGACCGCGTTGACCGAGGTGAAGGCGATCCACTCGTACCGCCCCGTCACCAGGCCCTTGACCGCGCGCTCCATCTGCTGGGGCGTACGCGGCGGCTCGACGGCGATCGTCGGGACCTCGTGCGGCACGGCGCCGTAGGAGCGCAGCTGGTCGGAGAGCGACGCCGCCTGCTCCTTCGTGCGCGGGACGAGCACCTTCCAGCCGAACAGCGGCTTGGACTCGAACCACGAGAGCTGATCGCGCTGCGCGGCGGAGGACCGCTCGCCGACCACGGCTATCACCGGGCGCCCGCCGTCCGGCGAGGGCAGCACCTTCGCCTGCTTCAGCGTCTGCGCGATGGAGCCGAGGGTGGCGCTCCAGGTGCGCTGCCGGGTCGTCGTACCGGCGATCGTGACCGTCATGGGGGTGTCCGGCTTGCGGCCGGCCGACACCAGCTCGCCCGCCGCCGCGGCGACCGAGTCCAGCGTCGCCGAGACCACGACGGTGCCGTCCGAGGCGCCCACCTCCGTCCAGCAGCGGTCGGAGGCCGTACGGGCGTCCACGAACCGTACGTCCGCGCCCTGCGCGTCCCGCAGCGGCACACCCGCGTACGCGGGCACGCCCACCGCGGAGGCCACCCCGGGAACCACCTCGAACGGCACGCCCGCGGCGGCGCACGCGAGCATCTCCCCGGCCGCGTAGGTGTCCAGCCCGGGGTCCCCGGTCACCGCACGGACGACCCGCCTGCCGCCCCGCGCAGCCTCCATGACAAGATTGGCCGCATCCCTGGAAGCGGGGGCTGCAGCGGTTTTTGACGAGCCGTCGACTACCGCCAGCTGAGGCGTGCCCGTGCCGGGGAAAACGTCCGAGGACGTCCCGGCGCCGGCTTCAAGGACGGCAACGCCTGCCCTGGCGTGCGCGCGGACCACGTCGAGCACCTCGTGCTCGCCGACCAGGACGTCCGCGCTGGACAGCGCCTCGACGGCGCGCAGTGTGAGCAGTCCCGGATCCCCGGGTCCGGCACCGAGGAAGGTGACGTGACCGTGGTCCGGACCGGCGGGAAGGGTGGTGGGGCTCAATGTGCTCGCTCCCCCATCAGACCGGCCGCGCCCTTGGCGAGCATCTCGGACGCGAGTTCGCGGCCGAGCGCCATCGCCTGGTCGTGCGTCTCGGGCACGGGACCGGTGGTGGACAACTGCACCAGCGTCGAGCCGTCGGTGGTACCGACGACGCCGCGCAGGCGCATTTCCTTGACAACCTGCCCGTCGGCCAGCAAGTCGGCGAGCGCCCCCACGGGAGCACTGCAGCCGGCCTCCAGGGCCGCGAGAAGGGATCGCTCGGCGGTCACGGCGACCCGCGTGAACGGGTCGTCGAGCTCGGCGAGCACGGCGACGAGAGCCGCGTCGTGCGCGGCACACTCGATCGCGAGGGCCCCCTGGCCGGGGGCGGGCAGAACCATGTCGACCGACAGGAAGTCGGTCACCTCGTCGGTCCGGCCGATCCGGTTCAGCCCGGCGGCGGCGAGCACGACGGCGTCCAGCTCACCCTTGCGGACGTACCCGACGCGGGTGTCGATGTTCCCGCGGATCGGCACCGTCTCGATGGTGCGGCCCTGGCTGCGCGCGTACGCGTTGAGCTGGGCCATGCGGCGCGGCGAACCGGTGCCCACGCGCGCGCCGTCGGGCAGCTCCGCGAAGCGCAGCCCGTCGCGGGCGACGAGGACGTCACGCGGGTCCTCGCGCACCGGCACCGCGGCCAGCGCCAGGTCCGGGTGGGAAGCGGTGGGCAGGTCCTTCAGGGAGTGCACGGCGAAGTCGACCTCACCGCGCAGCAGCGCGTCACGCAGCGCCGCGACGAAGACGCCGGTACCGCCGATCTGCGCGAGGTGCTCGCGGGAGGTGTCGCCGTACGTGGTGATCTCCACCAGCTCGACGGGCCGCCCCGTCACCTGCCGCACCGCGTCCGCCACGTGCCCGGACTGTGCCATGGCGAGCTTGCTCCGCCTGGTCCCGAGCCTCAAAGCCTGCTGGTCACTCATGCCCGCCCTCGGTTCTGGCGTCTCGGTCGTGTCTGGTCTCGTTGCCGGCCCGGTCGGCCCGTGAGACGGCGGCGACCGTCTCCTGGTCCAGGTCGAACAGGGTCCGCAGCGCGTCGGCGTACCCGGCGCCACCGGGCTCGGCCGCGAGTTGCTTGACCCGTACGGTCGGTGCGTGCAGCAGTTTGTCGACCACGCGCCGCACGGTCTGCGTGATCTCGCCGCGGTGCTTGTCGTCGAGGTCCGGCAGCCGGCCCTCGAGCCGCGCGATCTCGCTCGCGACGACCTCGGCGGCCATGCTGCGCAGCGCCACGACGGTGGGCGTGATGTGCGCGGCCCGCAGCGCGGCGCCGAAGGCGGCGACCTCGGCGGAGACGATCGTCCGCACCTGGTCGACGTCGGCGGCCATCGGCGCGTCGGCGGAGGCCTCGGCCAGCGACTCGATGTCGACCAGCCGCACGCCGGTCAGCCGGTGCAGGGCCGCGTCGATGTCCCGGGGCATCGCCAGGTCCAGCAGCGCGAGCACGGGCTCGGGCCGGGGCACCTCGGGAACGGGCTCGGGGCGGCGCCGCTCGGGCACCCGGCCCGTGACGGAGGCGGTCGCGGCGAGCGCGGTGATCAGCTCGGCGTCGGGCGCCGGACGGGCTTCCCGCCGGTCCACCGTTCCGTTGTCGACCCAGGTCGCGTGCTGCTCCAGCGTGGCCGCGTCCATGCCGGCCACCGCGGCCTCCCCGAGCACGGAGAAACCGCCCTGCGCGGCCGGCAGGTCGAGCGGGCAGCCCTCCTCGGTACCGAGGGAGGTGGGCGGCAGCGGGGTCTCCTCGCGCGCGGCCCGTACGGCGGCGGGCGGCTCCCCGGCCGCCGGTCCGACGGCGACCGGTGCGCCGACGCGCCCCTCGACCGCCGCCGCGACCGTCTCGGCCGTCAGGACCAGGCCCGTCGCGCCCGTGCAGGAGACCGCCACGTCGGCACGTGTCAGCTCGTCCGGCACCGCGTCCATGCGGACCGCGCGGGCGACGACGTCCGATCCGTCCGCTTCGTTCAGGATCTGCGCGAGGCGCTCGGCGCGGTCGTACGTCCGGTTGGCGACGACGATCTCGGCGACACCCGCGCGGGCGAGCGTCGCGGCGGCCAGCGAGGACATGGAGCCCGCGCCGATGACGAGGGCGCGCTTGCCCCGGGCCCACGCCTCGACGTCGCCGCCGTCCGCGAGCTGCTCCAGACCGAAGGTGACCAGGGACTGGCCCGCGCGGTCGATGCCGGTCTCGGAGTGGGCGCGCTTGCCCACCCTCAGGCCCTGCTGGAACAGGTCGTTCAGCAGCCGCCCGGCCGTGTGCATGTCCTGCGCACGGGCGAGCGAGTCCTTGATCTGGCCGAGGATCTGGCCCTCGCCGACCACCATCGAGTCCAGCCCGCAGGCCACCGAGAAGAGGTGGTGGACCGCGCGGTCCTCGTAGTGCACGTACAGGTAGGGGGTGAGCTCGTCCAGGCCGACGCCGCTGTGCTGGGCGAGGAGCGTGGACAGCTCGGCGACACCGGCGTGGAACTTGTCCACGTCGGCGTAGAGCTCGATGCGGTTGCAGGTGGCGAGGAGGGCGGCCTCGGTGGCCGGCTCGGCGGCGACCGTGTCCTGGAGCAGCTTGACCTGGGTGTCCTGGGACAGCGCGGCCCGCTCCAGCAGGCTGACCGGAGCGCTGCGGTGGCTCAGCCCGACGACGAGGAGACTCATGCCGGCATCACGGCGGGTACGTCCCCGTCGGGTCCCTTCCCGGACTCCTTGGCGGCACGCAGCACGGCACCGGGCTCGCCCGCGGCCTCCTCGCCGGCCTTGCGCTGCTCGTGGAAGGCGAGGATCTGCAGCTCGATGGAGAGGTCGACCTTGCGCACGTCGACGCCGTCGGGAACGGTCAGCACGGTCGGCGCGAAGTTCAGGATGGAGGTGACCCCGGCGGCCACGAGCCGGTCGCAGACCTGCTGGGCGGCGCCGGCGGGCGTGGCGATGACACCGATCGACACGCCGTTCTCGTCGATGATCGTTTCCAGGTCGTCCGTGTGCTGCACCGGCATGCCCGCGACGGGCTTCCCGGCCATCGCCGGATCGGCGTCGATCAGCGCGGCGACGCGGAAACCACGGGACGCGAACCCGCCGTAGTTGGCGAGCGCGGCACCGAGGTTTCCGATCCCGACGATCACAACCGGCCAGTCCTGGGTGAGCCCCAGTTCACGGGAGATCTGGTACACGAGATACTCGACGTCGTAACCGACACCCCGCGTCCCGTAGGAGCCCAGGTACGAGAAGTCCTTGCGCAGCTTCGCGGAGTTCACCCCGGCGGCGGCCGCGAGCTCCTCGGAGGAGACCGTGGGCACCGAGCGCTCCGAGAGCGCGGTCAGGGCGCGGAGGTACAGCGGAAGCCTGGCGACGGTGGCCTCGGGAATTCCTCGGCTGCGGGTCGCCGGTCGGTGAGTTCGGCCAGTTGCCACGGTGCTCCTGCGGGTAGAGCGGGGCTGCAGGCGGTCACACGTCCCCAGACCGCCCCGTCGACAGCAGGCTATGTCTTTGTGAACGCGTGCACAAAGATGGTGTCCGATTTGCCCGCCCAACGTGACCGGGCTCACGCACTCCCTGCGCGCTTGTGGGGAACCCACGCGCGAGCTGCGCCGTTCCTCAGATATCGAGGGCAAAACCGCACACTCTCCTCAATGATGCCCGCCCCCGAGTCCAATCCGCCATCGATCCTAAGCGACTTTACGGACCAGTTGGACTACCCGGTCAGAGCTTTGCGGAGACGCTGTTCATTCACGCGCCAGAACGTGTGCTGTGCGCCGTCCACCAGGACGACCGGAATCTGCTCCCAGTACGCCCGGTGCAGCTCCTCGTCCCGGGTGATGTCCTTGCCCTCCCAGGGGACGCCGAGCTCCCCGCACACCCTCTCGATCACGGCCTGGGCGTCCTCGCAGAGATGACACCCGGGCTTGCCGATCAGGGTGACGAGGTGCCGGGCCTCCTGTGACTCGCGCGACTCAGGCGTGCCCTGAGGTGCGGTTTTCTCCGTGGTGCGGCGATCGGCGCGCCGGAAGATGGGACTCATGTCGGCCATTCTCGCGCCGTGGGGCCCACCGGGCACCCCTCGCGCCCCGACTCACGCCCGAGCCCGCAACCTGCCCACTCCGCACTCCGGCGCACCGTGCGGCGCACAGCTTTAACGACACGGCCGCGGAGTGTTCACAGCGTCCGTACCTCTCCGCTCCGGAAGCACCGAACGGACTGGCTATGCTCACCGCATGGCCGCTCTCGGATGGCTCACCCCCCGTAGGCGTTCCGCCACGGCGCGGAGCGTATTGGCAGGCGAGGCCTCGGCGGAGGCAGCGCGCAAAACCTCGCAGGACCACGAACTCACCGGGGACCTCGAGCCGCAGTTCCCTGTCCACGGTGACGACAAGGCCGCCGCCTTCTTCGACCTCGACAACACCGTGATGCAGGGCGCAGCACTGTTCCACTTCGGCCGGGGCCTGTACAAGCGGAAGTTCTTCGAGACCCGTGACCTCGCCCGTTTCGCCTGGCAGCAGGCGTGGTTCCGGCTGGCCGGGGTCGAGGACCCGGAGCACATGCAGGACGCGCGCGACTCCGCCCTGTCGATCGTCAAGGGCCACCGGGTGGCCGAGCTGATGACCATCGGCGAGGAGGTCTACGACGAGTACATGGCCGAGCGCATCTGGCCCGGCACCCGCGCGCTGGCCCAGGCGCACCTGGACGCGGGCCAGAAGGTGTGGCTCGTCACGGCGGCCCCCGTGGAGGTCGCCACGGTGATCGCCCGCCGCCTGGGTCTGACGGGCGCCCTCGGCACGGTCTCGGAGTCGGTCGCCGGCGTCTACACGGGCAAGCTGGTCGGCGAGCCGCTGCACGGGCCGGCCAAGGCCGAGGCGGTCCGCGCGCTGGCGTCGGCGGAGGGCCTGGACCTCACGCGCTGCGCGGCGTACAGCGACTCCCACAACGACATCCCGATGCTCTCCCTGGTGGGCCACCCCTACGCGATCAACCCGGACGCCAAGCTCCGCAAGCACGCGCGCGAGTTCGACTGGCGGCTGCGCGACTACCGTACGGCCCGCAAGGCGGCCAAGGTCGGCCTGCCGGCGGCGGCCGGGGTCGGCGCGGTGGCGGGCGGCACGGCGGCGGCGATCGCCCTGCACCGCCGCCGCCGCTGACCGTCCACGGGCAGCCGTCCCGCGCGCCCTTCGCGCCGCCCCGTTGGACAGGCATTCGTCGCTCTTCGTTGCCGACGTGCACTCCTTCGGTCGCCCGCTCCCGCACCCGGGCACAACACGCCTTGAGCGAAGCGCATCTTGAACTCATCCGTTCAACAAGCGGGCAACAAACCGCACTTGAACGTGCGTCGATCGATAACAGAAGCGACGTAATCGGCGATTTGGGCAACTGGGTGTAGCAGGGCCTGCACGAAGCGTTATTCTCCTCAGACGCAAACCGGAACCCCACCGTCGCTACGACGAGTGAACGGTCCCGCGCTGCACGTGATGGAAGCTCTGCCTCTGGGAGTCCCGTGTACCCACACGTCGGGGTTGACGCCTCGGGCTTGGCCACGCTGCGCGCAACAGTCCTCGACATGTTGCGCGGCTTCGTCCCCACCGCGTACGCCGTCCCCGCACTCGCCACCTCCACCGCCCCCGCCCGCCCGTGCTATGCGCTCGCCGACGGCATCGAGCAGGGCTCCGCGCGCAGCGCCGTCACCGCGGGGCGGCGCTCCGGGGACGTCGCCAGACGCGGCCGCGCCGCCTCGGCCGGCACCGCCCGGCGCCCTGCCGCGGACAGCGACAGCGCCCGCATGATGGAGCTGGTGGAGCGCGCCCAGGCAGGCGAGGCGGACGCGTTCGGACGGCTGTACGACCAGTACAGCGACACCGTGTACCGCTACATCTATTACCGGGTGGGGGGCAAGGCCACCGCCGAGGACCTCACCAGTGAGACCTTTCTGCGCGCCCTGCGGCGCATCGGGACGTTCACCTGGCAGGGGCGCGACTTCGGCGCCTGGCTGGTCACCATCGCCCGCAATCTCGTGGCCGACCATTTCAAGTCGAGCCGCTTCCGGCTCGAGGTCACCACCGGCGAGATGCTCGACGCCAACGAGGTCGAGCGCTCCCCCGAGGACTCCGTCCTGGAGTCACTGTCGAACGCCGCACTGCTCGACGCCGTCCGGCGCCTCAACCCCCAGCAGCAGGAGTGCGTCACCCTCCGCTTCCTGCAGGGCCTCTCCGTCGCCGAGACCGCCCGCGTGATGGGCAAGAACGAGGGCGCCATCAAGACCCTCCAGTACCGCGCCGTGCGCACCCTGGCCCGGCTGCTCCCCGAAGACGCCCGCTGAGCCGGACACCGCCGCCTACGCTCAGCCATGCTCAAGTCACTCCTCGAGCAGGCGCGTTGGCTCCGGGGTTCCCTCACGCGTCGTCCGTAACCCAAGTGCCACGCCGCTCGTTGTGCGGGATGCAGGCTCCCTGTGGTCACACCTTGGCCGACATCGATCACTCGATCGTGTGCAAGTGGTCGGGGTTGTGCAACCCTCAGGAACCCCTGGGGAGTCGACCGTCACGACGAGAGGAGGTGCCGCCAGTGATCGCGAACGTATCGGCGCACCGGCGGGCGAACGCCTTCGCCCAGGCTCTGGAGGAGCTGTCCGACCGGGACACGGCGGCCGAGCAGCCCGACGTCCCGGCCCAGGCTGCTGCGGAGCGGACCGAGCAGGGCCGGCTGCTGGCCCTCACGACGGGTCTGGGCGAGCTGCCGAAGCCCGAGCTCGACCCCGAGGTCAAGGTCGTCCAGCGGGCCCGGCTCGTGGCCGCGATGGAGGCCATGCTGCAGGAGGGCACGGCCGCGGGGGGCGAGGCGGCGGCCCGCTCGGTGCCCCCGCAGAAGGGCGCTTCCCACCGGTCGCGGGACGCCCACCGCGGGAGTCCGCTGGGCAAGCTGCGGCCCCGCTCCCGGCTGAGCAAGGGGCTCGCCGCGGGCGGGCTCGGCGTCAGCGTGGCGGCGGGCGCCTTCGGCGGTGTCGCCGCCGCCAGCTCGGACGCCCTCCCCGGTGACTCGCTGTACGGCCTCAAGCGCGGCATCGAGGACTTCAGGCTCAGCATGGCCGACGAGGGCACGGACCGCGGCCGGCTCTACCTCGACCAGGCGTCCACCCGGCTCGCCGAGGCCCGCCGCCTCATGGAGCGCGACCGCGGCGGCTCCCTCGACCACGAGGCCATCGGCGAGGTCCGCCGCGCCCTGAACGGCATGCGGCACGACGCGTCGGAGGGCCACCGCCTGCTCCGCGAGGCCTACGAGCACGACCCGGGCTCCCTGGACCCCATCAAGACGCTCTCGGCCTTCTCCACCTCCCACCGCGGCACCTGGGGGGCCTTGCGCGACCGGCTCCCCGTGCAACTCGGGGACGTCAGCCAGCAGGTCTCCTCGGTGTTCGACGCCATAGACGACGAGGTGGCCCCGCTCCAGTCACTGCTGCCCGAGGCCCCGGCCCGCAGCCGCGACGACCGGGAGCGCCGCACGGGCCCCGGCTCCACCGGCTCCGCGGAGATCCACCGCCCGGCCCCCGCCGCCAGCGGCTCACCGGACAGCCGGCACAGCAGCGGCGCACCGGAGCCCTCCGCCTCCGACTCCGGCGTCAGTGACGACAGAGGCGACGACGGCCTGCTCGGCGGCAGCACGGGCGGCCTGCTGGACCCGCCCCAGGACGATACGGACAGCGCCCCGCCGTCCTCCGGATCCGGCAAGAGCAGTCCGGCCGCGGAGCCGGACGTCACCCTGCCGCCACTCCTCCCGGGCCTGCTGCCCGACCTCGGCATCAACGGCACGGACACCGAGTAGCTCCGCACCACGGCGGTGGGGGCGTCCCTGACCCAGGGACGCCCCCACCGCCGTACACGGAGACTCCGGACTTCAGAGGCCCGGGCGGCCCGGCACGCGTCAGAAGAACACCGACCGCCGCTGCACCAACAGCTTGGCCCCTCCCTTCTGCCGTCCTCGCACTGCTCCGCAGGCTTCGAACGGCTGCGCCGGACTCCGTCCGCCGACCGGTGGGCACCCTCACGGTGAAGGCCCGGACGGCCCGGCACGCGTCAGAAGAACACCGACCGCCGCTGCACCAACAGCTTGTACAGCGTGTGCTGGATCTGTTCCCTGACCTGGTCGGTCAGGTTGAACATCAGCATCGGGTCGTCGGCGGCCTCCGGGGGGTAGCCGTCCGTCGGGATGGGCTCGCCGAACTGGATGGTCCACTTCGTCGGCAGCGGCACCGCGCCCAGCGGCCCCAGCCAGGGGAACGTCGGCGTGATCGGGAAGTACGGGAAGCCCAGCAGCCGCGCCACCGTCTTGGCGTTGCCGATCATCGGGTAGATCTCCTCCGCGCCCACGATCGAGCACGGGACGATCGGCGTGCCCTGCCGCAGCGCGGTCGACACGAAGCCGCCACGGCCGAACCGCTGCAGCTTGTAGCGCTCGCTGAACGGCTTGCCGACACCCTTGAAACCCTCGGGCATCACCCCGACCAGCTCGCCCTGCGCCAGCAGCCGCTCGGCGTCCTCCGCGCAGGCGAGGGTGTGCCCCAGCTTGCGGGCCAGCTCGTTCACCACCGGCAGCATGAACACCAGATCGGCCGCGAGCAGCCGCAGGTGACGGCCCGCCGGGTGGTGGTCGTGCACGGCGACCTGCATCATCAGGCCGTCCAGCGGCAGCGTCCCGGAGTGGTTGGCGACGATCAGCGCCCCGCCCTCGGTGGGGACGTTCTCGATGCCCTTCACCTCGACCCGGAAGTACTTCTCGAACACCGGCCGCAGCAGGGACATCAGGACCTGGTCGGTGAGCTCGGCGTCGTACCCGAAGTCGTCGATCTCGTAGTCGCCCGTGAGGCGCTTGCGCAGGAAGGCCAGCCCGCCCGCGATACGGCGCTCCAGTCCGCTCTCCTGCGGCTGGTCGAGCCGCTTCGGCGGCTCCGGCTGCTCATGCGTCACGGGAACATCATCCTGCCCGAGCGATCGCTTGGGCAGGGCCTGGACCTCACGGACCACCGCGGGCTCGCCCTTGCGCCGGTTGCCCGCGGTCCGGCGGCGCGACGAGCGCTGTACGGCACCGGCCCGCGACCGGTCGTCGTCGAACGGAATGACCTTGGCATCCGCCATTGTTGATGCGCTCCTCAGTTGGCGCTCTGCGTCGGGGGGCGGCCTCCGCCCAGGGCGGGCAGCTCGGCGAACCGGTCGACGGCCCCGGCGACGGCCTCCGGCGGCAGCAGTCCGGGGCCGCGGCTGCGGACGAAGTCGGCGAACGTCTGTGCCGTCGTGTACTTCGGCTGGTAGCCGAGCGTCTCCCGCATCTGGTTCGTCGCCACGACCCGCCCGTGGGTCAGCAGCCTCAACTGCTCGGGCGAGAAGTCCGTCACGCCCAGCGTACGCACGGCCGAGCCCAGCCAGCTGACGGCCGGCATCAGCAGGGGCACCGTGGGCCGGCCGAGCCGCCGGGCGCACTGCGACAGCAGCAGCACGCCGTCGCCCGCGACGTTGAACGTCCCGCTGTTGAGGGAGCCGCGCTCGGGCTCGTGCGAGGCGATGCGCAGCACCTCGATGACGTCGTCCTCGTGCGCGAACTGCAGCCGCGGATCGTAGCCCAGCACGGTCGGCAGCACCGGCATCGAGAAGTACGAGGCGAGCGGCGAGTCCGCGCTCGGCCCGAGGATGTTCGCGAACCGCAGCACGCACACGGCCACGTCGGGCCGGCGGCGCGCGAAGCCGCGGACGTACCCCTCGACTTCGACGGTGTCCTTGGCGAAACCGCCACTGGGCAGGGATTTGGGCGGGGTGGTCTCGGTGAAGACGGCCGGATCGCGCGGCGCCGAACCGTAGACGTTGGTGCTGGACTTCACCACCAGCCGCTTGACGGCCGGGGACTTCTGACAGGCACCGAGCAGCTGCATGGTGCCGATGACGTTGGTCTCCTTGAGCGTGGCGCGGCTGCCGCTGCCCAGCGGAGTGCCCGTGACGTCCATGTGCACCACGGTGTCCACGTCGTGCTCGGCCAGCACCCGCCCTATCGTGGGCTGCCTTATGTCGGCCTGCACGAAGTCCGCGCCGCCCAGGTGGTGCTCGGGCTGCAGCACGTCCACGGCGATCACCCGTTCGACCTGGGGGTCGCGCTGGATCCGTCGTACGAACCGGCCCCCCAGCTGACGGGCCACCCCGGTCACGAGTACGACCTTGCCCAAGATCAGCGCCTCACTTCCGAAACGTCGATGGCGCACTGAGTGCCTCTGCCCGTACTCTGCCGCGTTCCCCGTGTGCGGCCACGTTAGCGGGTTGTCGTTGCGCTGTGATGACCGCTCGATGCCTGACGTGACGGCGGACCCGTGCGCCCGACCAGACCCGGCCACTTGTGCACCGGTCGCACGCCCGGTACGCGCCGCGCGCGTCGCCGCGGCGACGGAGGACGACTGTGGCCCCCCACCGGATCGGCGGGGGGCCACAGAGCGCGCTTCTCGCAGCGCTCGCGCGGAACGAGCAAGGCGACCCCGGAGGACACGGACCCGTACGGGAACGTGCCCCGGACGGGGCGTGCCCCACGAGGGAACCGGTCCCCGCAGGGAGCCGACGCCCTCGGGGCGTGCCTTACTTCTTGTTACGACGCTGAACGCGGGTGCGCTTGAGCAGCTTGCGGTGCTTCTTCTTGGCCATCCGCTTGCGCCGCTTCTTGATAACAGAGCCCACGACTACCCTCGCTCACTTCTCATCACTCGGTGCTGGGCGCCATGGGCCCATACGACCTACGAGGGGCTAGCCTACCCGCCCGAGCCCTGAGCTCGTAATCGAGGGGGCGGAGGAGATCACCGGCACCCCGCGGGGCCCTTCCGGAGCCCCCCGCCCCCTCGATGACCATCAGGCCGTCTCCACCCCCACGTAGCTCTCGCGGAGGTACTCGTGAACCGCTTGCTCCGGAACCCGGAATGACCTCCCCACCCGGATCGCCGGCAGATGACCGCTGTGCACCAGCCGGTACACGGTCATCTTCGACACCCGCATCACCGAGGCGACTTCCGCCACGGTCAGGAACTGAACCTCGTTCAGAGGCCTCTCGCCAGCTGCAGCCATGACACACCTGAACCTTCCGCACTCGACGGCCACCGGCTTCCCCTTCCGGTGACTCTTCGTCGTTGCGCGCTCACTCCCCAGACTAGGGGCGGGTGATGCGAGTGGGGAAGAGGGGATGGCATCGGCGGCTTACTGTGACAGACACGCCCGATTGAGTACGTAGCGGGTCAGCGGTCGGTAGTAATCAGATCGCACAGCGTCATCTAGCGGAACGACGACGGACACCCGCCCCTCTGCCCGTCCGACGAAGAGCGCGGGATCGTCCGTATCCGCCAGGCCGATGGCCTCGAACCCCAACTGACCTGCGCCGCAGACCCATCCGTGGTCCCCGATGACCAGTTCCGGCAGCGGTCCGCCCCGCCGCGCGACAGCGTCCAGGACCGTGCGTACCGGGAGTGGTGAATGCGTGTGCGCGCCCGTCTCACAACCCGTGCTCCGAGCGCCGGGTTCGCGTACCAGCGCGACTCCTCGTACGTAGTCGAGGTTGTACGTGCGTAGACCGAACCGGGTCGTTATGTCGACACGCTCACCCGTCGCCGGGGTGAGGACCTCACATCCCGCCGCCGACAAGGCGTCTGCCAGGGCGCCGTAGAAGCCGAGCAGCCGGTGCGGGTGCCCGGTGCCGAGGAGGACCGGCGCCCGGCGGCGGGCGGCGTCCGCGAGCCGTTCCGCGAAGGCGTGCAGTCCGCTCAGCGTGCGCTCCGGGTCGATCACATCCGGCCCGGAAGTGACATTGAGATCGTCCGAAACTCCACACTCCTCCGCCATCAAGTGCAGCAGATCGGTCAGGCACCAGTGCCGCCGGGGGTTGATGCCGATCAGTGCCCGCGGGTCCCGGGCCGCGAACAGCCGGTAGCTGCGCAGGCTCTGCTCCCGCGTCGTGGCGACGGTTCCCGCGAGCCGCGCGGCCAGCAGGTGGGCCCGCAGCGCTCCGGTGCTCCACACACGGCCGATGGTGACGCACACCCCGGCCGGCCGCCTCGGATCGGCGGAAACACCGCACGGTCGGCCCAGCACCCGGTGCCGACCACGGACCGGGGGCCGCCCGCCCGGTCCGCCTAGGCGAGCAGCCCCCGCAGCGGGAACACCGCCCGCCGCGCCGCCAGAACGGCTTGATCCAGCCGGTCCTCGGGATCGTACCCCTGCTCCCACTCCGCCCAGGACACCGGCCACAGGCCGTCGGTCATCCGGTGCGGCGCCGACTGCCGCGTACGGGCGTGGACCTCCTGCCGCCACCCCTCGGGGATCGTCGTCGCGGGCTCGACCGGCCGCCCCGCCGCGATGGCCACGAGGTGCGTCCACGACCGCGGCACGACCTCCACCACGGCGTATCCGCCCCCGCCCAGGGCGATCCACCGCCCGTCCGCGTGACGGTGCGCCAGGTCGTGGCAGGCCAGCTGTACGGCCCGCTGGGCGTCCAGCGACACCGCGAGGTGCGCCAGGGGGTCCTCGAAGTGCGTGTCGGCGCCGTGCTGCGTCACCAGGACCTGTGGCCGGAAGTCGGCGAGCACCTCGGGCACGACGGCGTGGAACGCCCGCAGCCAGCCCGCGTCACCGGTGCCCGCCGGCAGGGCCACGTTGACCGCCGAGCCCTCGGCGCTCCCCGCTCCCGTCTCCTCCGGCCAGCCGGTCTGCGGGAACAGCGTCCGCGGGTGCTCGTGCAGGGAGATGGTCAGCACCCTGGGGTCCTCCCAGAACGCCGCCTGCACCCCGTCCCCGTGGTGGACGTCGACGTCCACGTACGCGACCCGCTCGGCGCCCAGCTCCAGCAGCCGCGCGATGGCCAGCGCCGCGTCGTTGTACACGCAGAAGCCGGACGCGGCACCCGGCATGGCGTGGTGCAGCCCGCCCGCGAAGTTGACCGCGTGCAGCGCCTCCCCCCGCCACACCGCCTCCGCGGCCCCCACCGACTGGCCGGCGATCAGCGCGGACGCCTCGTGCATGCCGGCGAAGGCGGGATCGTCCACGGTGCCCAGCCCGTACGACACGTCGGCCACCCCGGGATCGGCGGAGGCCGCCTTCACCGCCGCCACGTAGTCCTCGCGGTGCACGAGCCGCAGGGTCGACTCCCCGGCGGGCCTGGCCGCCACGGTCCGCAGCTCCCGGTCGAGCCCGAAGGCGTCGACCAGGCTCCGGGTCAGGGAGAGTCGGACGGGATCCATCGGGTGCTGCGGGCCGAAGTCATAGCCCGTCACCGCCTCGTCCCACATCAGCTGTGCGCGGCCGCTCATGCCCGCCACCGTATCCGCCGTGCGGGGGCGCGAACGAGCGGGCGTACACCAGCGTCACCAGCACCATGACCATCGGTACGAGCATGGCCCCGCGATACGTCCACGCGTCTCCCAACGCCCCCACCAGCGGTGAACCGATCAGAAAACCCACGTAGTTGAAGACGTTCAGCCGCGCCACCGCCGCATCGGAGTGCCCCGGGAACAGCCGCCCCGCCGCCGCGAACGTCTGCGGCACCAGCACGCACAGCCCCAGACCCAGCAGCGTGAACCCCAGCATCCCCACCCAGGCCCCCGGCGCCCCGGCCACCACCGCGAACCCGAGCGACGCCACGAGCGCTCCTGCCCGCACCACCGTCACGGGCCCGAACCGCCGTACGCCGAGGTCCCCGACGGCCCGCCCCAGCAAGGTGGTCACCATGTACACGTTGTACGGGACGGTCGCCAGCTGCTCCGAGCTCCCCAGCACGTCCTGCAGGTACTTCGCGCTCCAGTTGGAGACCGTCGAGTCCCCGATGTACGCGAAGGTCATCACCAGACACAGCGGCAGCAGCACCTTGCGGGCCAAGGGCTCCGCCCCGGTCGCCGCTCCCTCCGCCTTCGCCGGAGCCGCCGGGGCCGCCCTCCCGTCGACGTACCACCGGCTGCCCACCAGCGCCGCCGGCAGCAGCACCAGGACGACCGGCAGGTACGACACCCACAGCGCCAGCTCCCCGTACGCCCCCGCCCAGGCCAGCGAGGCACCGACGATCCCGCCCAGGCTGTACGCCGCGTGGAACCCGAGCATGATGCTGCGCCCGTACGTCCGCTGCAGGCTCACCCCGAGCATGTTCATCGAGGCGTCCAGCACACCGACGGCCAGGCCGAACGCGGCGAGCGCCACCGCCAGGGCGGCCATCCGGTCGCCCACTCCTACAGCCAGCAGGGCCAGCAGCACCACGGGCTGGGACCAGCGCAGCAACCGGCTGGGGCGCACGCGCCGCACCAGCCGTTCGGTCACCACGCTGCCGACGCCGGCCAGCACCGGTACGGCGGCGAGGAAGGCGGGCAGCAGCGCGTCGGACACCCCGTACCGGTCCTGGACGGCCGGGATCCGCGTCACGAGCAGCGCGAACGCGACTCCTTGAGCGAAGAAGCCGAACCCGAGCGAGGCTCTGCCACGCCGCAGGACATCCGTCATGGCCGGACAGCGTAGGGCCGTGGTTGAGCCGTGAACAGAGGAAAGTGAGGAACGCTCAGCCAAGCAGCTCGAGGAGGTCCCGCATATCCGCGAAATGCCCCTGCACGCCGGCCGGTGTCAGCCTGTCGGGAGAGGTCATGGCCGTGAAGCCGTACACGTCCATGCCCGCCGCCGCGGCCGCCTGCACCCCCAGCGGGCTGTCTTCGACGACGACACACCGCTCCGCGGGGACGCCCATCCTGGCGGCCGCGTACAGGAAGAGGTCCGGTGCCGGCTTGCCCCGGCCGACGTCCTCGGAGCTGAAGACGCGCCCGTCGTCGAACCACCGGTCCAGCCCGGTCTTCCGGTGCCCCACCCTGATGCGCTCATGACTCCCCGAGGAAGCCACGCAGTACGGCACTCCGTCCGCGGCCAGCTTCCCCAGCACGTCGACGACGCCGTCCACCGGCTGCAACTCCCGCTCGAACCCGGCGAACACCCGCCGGTGGAAGACCTCGTCGAAGTCCTCCGGCAAGCGCTGTCCGGTGCGCTCGAGCACTAGGTCGTGGACGCGGTGCAGGGCGGACCCCATGTAGTCGCGGACGGAGTCCTCGTACGAGGTGGGGTGGCCCAGTTCGGTGAGGTAGGCGGCCAGGAGCCGGTTGGAGAGGGGCTCACTGTCGACGAGGACACCGTCGTTGTCGAAGATGACGAGGTCATAGCGCATGGGTCGACCCTAAACGCAGAAAACCCCCGCACCGAAGGTGCGGGGGTTTTCTCAATGATTGTTCGGCGGCGTCCTACTCTCCCACAGGGTCCCCCCTGCAGTACCATCGGCGCTGTGAGGCTTAGCTTCCGGGTTCGAAATGTAACCGGGCGTTTCCCTCACGCTATGACCACCGAAACACTA
>NZ_JAVRHI010000404.1:0-20615 GCF_034105845.1 Streptomyces sp. CRN 30
CCGCCGCGGCGCTCGCCGGCGCCCCGGACGCGTGGGACGTCGTCGTCGACACCTGGTCGGCCGCGCCGCGGGCCGTGCGGGACGCCGCGCTGCTGCTGCGGGAGCGGGCCGGCCGGTACGTCTACGTCTCCAGCCGTTCCGTGTACGCCTGGCCGCCGCCCGCCGGGTCCGACGAGAGCGCGCCCACGGTGGACGGCGCCTCGGCGGAGGCGGAGGGGACCGACTACGCGCGCGACAAGCGGGGCGGCGAGCTGGCGGCGGTGGAGGCCCTCGGCGACGCCCGCTCACTGCTCGTACGGGCCGGGCTGATCCTCGGGCCGTACGAGAACGTCGGCCGCCTCCCCTGGTGGCTCACCCGGATCGCGCGCGGCGGCCCGGTCCTGGCACCCGGCCCGCGGGACCTGCCCGTGCGGTACGTGGACGTCCGCGACCTCGCCGAGTGGATCCTCGGCGCGGCCCAGGCGGGGCTGAGCGGCCCCTATGACCTGGTGAGTCCGCGGGGGCACACCACGATGGGGGCGCTCCTCGACGCATGCGCACGGGTCACCGGCGGCGCGGCCGAACTCCGCTGGACCGCGCCCGAGGTGATCCTGGAGGCGGGCGTCGAACCGTGGACGCAGCTGCCGGTGTGGGCGCCACCGGGCAGCGAGCTGTACGACGCCCTGCACGGCGGGGACGTCTCCCGGGCCGTGCGGGACGGGCTGCGCTGCCGGCCGGTGGCGGAGACCGTGGCCGACACCTGGGCGTGGCTGACGGACCTCGGCGGCACCGCGCCCCAGCGGCCGGACCGGCCCCCGGTCGGCCTGGACCCGGCGGTGGAGGCGAAGGTACTCGGCACCGCCGGCTAGGAAACGACGGTGTACCTGGCACCACCCCCGTCCCGTGTCGGACGACGACAACCGGCGGGTGCTCGCCGTGCTGGCGTACCTGGACCGCGGTCGCTGACCACCGTCCCCCGTCGCGGATCCATCGGATCCAAACCCGCGTCCCAAGATTCTTCGAGGTTTCTGAACATCACACCGGCCCCGTGCGTAAGGGAGGGAGCCGCTTCACTCCTGTCGGGCGCCTCGATGCCCCGCAAGGAAGTCAGAGGAGTTCCATGGGACGCAACACACGAAAACGCCGTTCACCGCTGGCCGTGCGCGCAGTGGCCGCTTCGGCGGCGCTGGCCGTCGCGGGGGGCGGACTGGTCTGGGCGAACTTCTACGCCTCGGCGGGTGAGTCGAGGACGAACGGCCAGGCCGTCACCCGTGCCGCCCAGGTCGCGACGATCGACTGCCCGGACGTCGGCCAGCAGCTGTCCGACGTGCCGGAGGGCGCGCGGGCCGGTGTCGACCAGGAGCTGGCACTGCTCGACAAGCAGATCACCGAGGCCTACGCGCGTCTGGCGTCCACGCGGGACGCGCAGGCCGGTGACGCCGGCTACGTGCAGAACGCGATCCTCGGCCCGCTGCAGTCCAAGCGGACGGCGACCATCGACCGGATCGGGATCAACATCAGGCGCGTGGGCGGGACCGCCCCGGGTGATCTGGGCCGGCTCGCGGGCTGCACCGGCAAGGGCGTGGACCAGCCGGAGACCGACGCCGGTGAGGGCGGGGACGGCCAGGGCGACGGGCAGGACCAGGGCGACGGCCAGGACCAAGGTCAGGACGGCGGCCAGGACGACGGCGGCGGCCAGGAGCAGGTCGGCGACAACGGCAACGGGGCCGCGGGCCCGTTCGCCGACGACTTCGTCGACATCAACGCTGTCCAGCCGAACGTCCGGAAGGTCCGCACCAAGCGCGGTGGCTCGTCCGGCACGTTCACCTCGGTCTGCGGTGTCAACGAGAACAAGCTGTTCAACACGGACAACCTGATCGTGGCGCCCGGTGTCGACAACGGTGCCCACCACACCCACGACTACGTGGGCAACCAGGGCAACGACGCCTTCGCCAGCGACGACGACCTCGCCGCCGCCGACACCACGTGCCAGAACCAGGGCGACCGGTCCACGTACTACTGGCCGGTCATCCGCGTCCAGGACGGCACCGCCGAGTTCGACGCGAACGAGCTGGGCGGCGGCGCCGAGGGCAACGTCGGCCGGATCGTGCAGGCGCAGAGCGCCGAGATCAAGTTCGTCGGCAACCCGCGCAGCAAGGTCGTCGCGATGCCGAAGTTCCTGCGCATCATCACCGGTGACGCGAAGGCCTTCACCAACGGCACCGCGAACGCCAACTCCGGCTGGACCTGCACCGGGTTCACCGACCGCGTGCTGACGGACAAGTACCCGCTGTGCCCCGACGGCAGCCAGGTGGTGCGGACGTTCGACTTCCAGAGCTGCTGGGACGGCCAGAACATCGACAGCGCCAACCACCGCGACCACGTGGCCTTCGCGGACCCGAACTCGGGCGCCTGCCCGCAGGGGTTCCAGGCCATTCCGCAGCTGACGATGAACCTGGTCTACGACGTGGAGCGGCCGGCGATCGAGAACGGCCAGGTCCAGCAGCCGTACGCGGTCGACGGGTTCCCGGAGCAGCTGCACAAGCCGATCACCGACCACGACGACTTCATCAACGTCTTCGACGAGAACCTGATGAACCGCATGGTCAAGTGCATCAACTCGGGCCGGCAGTGCACCTGACGCACTGAGGTCCGAAAGGGGGCGGCGGGAATGTCCTGCCGCCCCCTCTCTGCTTCCCGCTCAGTGGTGACCGGAGTGCGAGATCCCCTCCTCCATGGTCCCGCCGAGCCGGCCGCGCAGCGCCGTGACCACCTCCGTCCCGCCGACGGCGACCCACTTGCGGCCGACCAGGTAGTGGCCGCCGTAGTCCTTGGCCGCGTTCAGCCACTCCCGCTGGCCGCGGTCGGTGGCGAAGGTCGCGAGGACGAACTTCCCGTCGGTGTTCTTGCAGATCGCCTGGCGGATCTCGTCCGCGTCCGTCTGCAGGTCGGGCCGGCAGCCGGCCTCGCCCGCCAGCTGCTCCAGGCTGCCCGTGGCCGTCCGCGGCGACCGCGCGTCCCCGGCCCCGCCGTCGTCGCCCGCCCCGCAGCCGGTCAGCGCCAGCAGGGCCAGGGCCGCACCGGCCGTCACCGCCGGAATCCCGCGCGTCAACCTCATCCGTACCCACCTCCGGGTCTCTTCCGGCGACGTGAACTCGCCAGCTCCGTATGCACCGTTGAGCACGGACAGCCGTCCCGTTAGCCTGCCGCACCTGTCGACACAGGGGGCACACACAGCTATGAACTGTCCGTCGCGACGTACGGTGCTGGGCTCGGCCGGTGTCATCGGCCTCGGAACCACCTTGGGACTGGCGGCCCCGGCCCACGCCGCGGGGAGCCCCCGCAAGGGCCCCGCCTTCGATACGGCTCCCGCGCGCTCCGCGCTCAATCGGCTGCTGCCCGGCCACGCCGACCAGTTCACGTTCCGCCCCCTCGGGCGGCAGGGCGCGGGCGACCGGTTCCGGGTGACCGGCACCACGGGACGGATCCAGGTGTCCGGCACCACGCCGGCGACGCTGCTCACGGGGGTGCACTGGTACCTGAAGTACGTGTGCGGGGCCCACCTCGCCTGGAACGGCGACCAGCTGGACCTGGAGCGCCGGCTGCCCGCGCCCGCTCAGCCCCTGGAGCGGTCCACCGCGCTCCCCCACCGGTTCGCCCTCAACGACACCAACGACGGCTACACGGCCCCGTACGCGGACTGGGCGTACTGGGAGCGGGAGATCGACCTGCTCGCCCTGCACGGCTGCAACGAGGTGCTGGTCATCGCGGGCATGGAGGCCGTCTACCACCGGGTGCTGAAGGACTTCGGGTACTCCGACGCCGAGGCGCGCGCCTGGCTGCCCGCGCCCTCGCACCAGCCGTGGTGGCTGCTGCAGAACCTCTCCGGGTACGGCGGCCCGCTCTCCCCCGGGCTGATCGAGAAGCGGGCCGAGCTGGGCCGCCGGATCGCCGACCGGGTGCGCGAGCTGGGCATGGCGCCGGTGCTGCCCGGCTACTACGGGCACGTGCCCGAGGAGTTCGTGGAGCGCAACGGCGGCGACGCGGCCGTGGTCCCGCAGGGCCTGTGGCACGGCTTCCAGCGGCCCGACTGGCTGGACCCGCGGACCGACGCCTTCGCGCGGGTCGCCGCCTCCTTCTACGGCCACCAGAAGGACGTCCTCGGCGAGGCCGCCCACTTCAAGATGGACCTGCTGCACGAGGGCGGCACGGCCGGTGACGTGCCCGTGCCGGACGCGGCGCGCGGGGTGGAGCGGGCCCTGCACGCCTTCGCGCCCGAGGCGACCTGGGTCATCCTCGGCTGGCAGGAGAACCCGCTGCCCGAGCTCCTCGACGCCGTCGACAGGTCCCGGATGCTGATCGTGGACGGGGTCTCCGACCGGTACTCGAGCGTCACCGACCGGGAGCGCGACTGGGGTGGCACCCCGTACGCGTTCGGCACGATCCCCAACTTCGGCGGGCGGACGACGATCGGCGCCCGGACGCACGTCTGGGAGGAGAAGTTCTTCGCCTGGCGCGACAAGCAGGGCAGCGCGCTCGTCGGCACCGCGTACATGCCGGAGGCCACCGACCGGGATCCGGCCGCCTTCGAGCTGTTCTCGGAGCTCGCGTGGGCGGATGAGCGGATCGACCGGGCGGAGTGGTTCGCGAGTTACGCGGACTTCCGGTACGGCGGGCGGGACCCCGAGGCGCGCAAGGCGTGGCGGGCGCTGCACGACACCGCGTACCAGCAGCGGGCCGTGGAGCGCAGCGACCCGCACGACTCGCTGTTCGCGGCCCGCCCCGACCTCGCCGCGAACCGGGCCGCCGCGTACGCGCCGAGCGCCCTCACCTACGACCCGGGCCGCTTCGACGCCGCGTTCGCCGGGCTGCTCGGCGTGGCGGGCGGGCTGCGGGGCAGCGCGGCCTACCGGTACGACCTGGTGGACGTGGCCCGGCAGGCGCTGGCGCACCGCAGCCGCCAGTACCTGCCGCAGCTGCGGGCCGCGTACCGGCGCAAGGACCGGGAGACCTTCCGCCGGCTGGCCACGCTGTGGCTGCGGCTGATGCGGCTGTCCGACGAGGTGACGGGCACCGACCCGGCGTTCCTGCTCGGCCCCTGGGTGCGCGACGCCCGGCAGCTGGCCACGGACGACACCGAGCGCGCCGAGTTCGAGCGCACCGCGAAGGTGCTCATCACGGTGTGGGGCGGCCGGGCCACCTCCGACGCGGGCAACCTGCACGAGTACGGCAACCGCGAGTGGCAGGGCCTGATGGCCGACTTCTACGTGCCGCGCTGGCAGAAGTGGCTGGACGCGCTGGAGGACGCGCTGGCCACCGGGACGGAGCCGGCGGCCGTGGACTGGTTCGCGTTCGAGGAGCCGTGGACGCGGGAGCGCAAGGACTATCCCGTGCGGCCGGTGGGCGACGCGTACCGGACGGCCGCGCGGGTGCGGGACGTGCTGGCGGGGGCGCCGTACCAGGGCACGCTGACCGTGACCGCCGAGCCGCCCGCCTTCCCGCCCGGCGGGGACGCGCGTGTCACGGCCGTCTTCCGCAACGTCAACGGATTGCGGGCGACCGGCCGCGTGGACTTCGCGCTCACCGGTGTCGACGCGGAGCCGGAGGGGCGGACCTCGCTGCCGGGTGTGCCGGCCGCCGGGTCGGGCCGGGTGCGCTGGCGGGCGAGCACGCCGGGCGCCCCGCTCGACGAGCCGCTGCGCCCGCTGCCGTACACGCTGACCGTGACGTACGGGCCGCGCGGCGAGCAGCGGGTGGAGAGCCGGTCCGAGGGCACCCTCTTCGAGGCGGGACCGCTGGCCGAGGGCTGGCGCACGTACACCACCAACGAGGCGGTGTTCGGGCAGCTGGAGGACCGGTTCGCCATCGACGGGGCGGGCGCGGACCTGTGGCGGGCCATGGCGCAGTTCGGCACGGTCTACCGGGCGGGGGCGCTGCCGGACGGGAGCGCGGTGACGCTGCGGGTCGACGCGCAGGCGGCGACCGGCGGCTGGGCCCGCGCCGGGATCATCGTGCGCGACGACCTGACCGCACCCGGCTCCCCGGGCTTCCTCAACCTGGCGGTGACCCCGGCCAACGGGGTCGTGCTGTCGTACGACTCGACCGGCGACGGCACGCTCGACACCTATCAGCGGATCACCGGCGTCAAGGCGCCGGTGCTGCTGCGGCTCACCCGGGCCGGCGACGCGTACACCGGGGCGTGCTCCACGGACGACGGGGCGGCCTGGCGGACGGTGGCGACGGTGACCGTGCCGGGCGCGGCCGGGGCGCGGGACGTGGGGATGTTCATGAGCGCCACGAACGGCGGCTCCGGGGCGCGGGGGACGGTCGCGTTCAGCGGGTGGGAGCTCGTCGGACAGGACGCGGGCAGGACTTAGGCAGGACACCACCGGAGCACCGCACCGTGCGGAGATCGTGGTCAAGATGTGAACGAAGCTGGTGGGTCCGGAGCATTGACGGCCGGAATCGATCGGTAAAGTGTTCGTATGACCACCGGAGTTCGCCGAAGAATGGGTGTCGAGGAGCGGCGGCGGCAGTTGATCGGCGTCGCCCTTGAACTGTTCAGCAGGCGCTCGCCCGACGAGGTGTCGATCGACGAGATAGCGGCGGCCGCGGGCATCTCACGGCCGCTGGTCTACCACTACTTCCCCGGCAAGCTCAGCCTGTACGAGGCCGCGCTGAAGCGCGCCTCGGACGACCTGGCGGAACGTTTCGTCGAGCCGCGGGAGGGTCCGCTGGGCGCCCGGCTGCTCCGCGTGATGCGCCGTTTCTTCGACTTCGTCGACGAGCACGGCCCGGGTTTCTCGGCGCTGATGCGCGGCGGTCCGGCGGTCGGTTCCTCCCGGGCCAACGCGCTCATCGACGGGGTGCGCCAGGCCGCGTACGTCCAGATCGTCGGGCACCTGGAGGTCGAACACCCGCCGGCCCGGCTGGAGATGGTGGTCCGCTCCTGGATCTCGCTCGCCGAGTCGACGGCGCTGCTCTGGCTGGACGGGCGCCGCGTCCCGCGCGGCGAGCTGGAGGTACAGCTCGTGCACGACTTCGGGGCGCTGGCGGCGGTGGCCGCGGCGTACGACGAGGAGCTGGCGGAGCTGGTGCGCCGCTTCGTCGCGGACGAGCCGGCCGACGGGCCGTTCGCCCAGCTCGCGGTCCGCCTCATCACCCTCGGCTCACCGCCCGCCGCCTGACTCCGCGGCCACCGACGGCCCCCGCGTCAGCCCTCGAACTTGCGGTAGGACGGGTCCAGGTCCCGCACCTCGGCCGACGCGTGCAGCACCAGCCCCTCCACCGGCTTCACATGGGCGCGCAGCAGTTCCAGCACGCCCTCGGTCAGCTTCTCCTTGGTCTCCGTGGTCCGCCCCGCCAGCAGCCCCAGCGTCACGTGCACGACGGCGTGCCCGTCCGCGTCGCCGCCCACGGTGGTGTCCTCGGTCGGCCGGAACTGCGTCTTGCACGCCTCCAGGCGGGCGGCCGCCGTCTCCACCACCTCGGCGTGCAGCGCCTGGGCGAAGGCGCGGCGGTCGAAGGTGCCGGCGAGCGTGGCGGAGTAGTCGACGGTGATCTGCGGCATGGGGACTCCTGTTCGGCCAAGTCCACGAGGGTGTCCCGGAAGGGGTCCGGGGTGGCGATCACACCCTAGTCGGCCAGCCGCAGCGCCAGCAGCGCGATGTCGTCCTCCCGGTCGCGGCCGAAGCGGCGCAGCATCGCGTCGCAGAGCCCGGCCGTGCCCTGCGGGGCCCCGGCGGCGGCCGTGCGCAGCTGCTCCATGGAGATGGCGAGATCGACGCCGCGGCTCTCTATGAGCCCGTCGGTCACCATGAGGAGCCGGTCGGCCGGGGTGAGCACGATCTCCGTGGGCACCGGCCGGTCGAGCCCGAGGCCGAGCAGCGGGCCGGCCGCCGTCACGTACGCGGCGCCGCTCCCGTCCCGCACGACCAGCGGCGGGATGTGGCCCGCGTTGGCGATCCGGGTGTGCCCGGTGGCGGAGTCGACCAGCACCAGGCAGAGGGTGGCGGTGACCTCGGGGTGGTAGTACTGGAGCATCCGGTCCAGTCGCCGGGCGAGCGCGGCGGGGTCGGACTCCTCGACGCAGTAGGCGCGCAGCGCGTGCCGGATCTCCACCATGACGGTGGCCGCCTCCAGCGAGTGCCCCACGACGTCGCCGACTGCGGTGAGGATGCCCTCGGGGGTGCGCAGGGCCGCGTAGAAGTCGCCGCCGATCTCGGTCTCTCGGGAGGCCGGTTCGTACCGTACGACCACGTCGACGCCCGGCAGGTGCGGCAGCCGCTTCGGCAGGAAACTGTGCTGCAGGGTGAGCGCGACGTGCCGTTCCACCTGGTACATCAGCAGCGGCTGCGCGGCGAGCGCGGTGGCCTGGGCGAGCCGGGCGACCAGCGCCGCGGTGCCCGGCGCGCGGTTCCCGTACCGCTGCCTGGGGGTGGTCAGGCAGACGGCGGCCCGGCCGTCCCGGGTGCGGGTGACCACCATGCGCACGTCGTCCCCGGAGTCGAGGGGGAAGATCCCCGGCGGCCACAGCGGTGCGGGCACGACGGTGTCCAGCACCGAGTCGTCGGCCGCCGTGATCCGCCGCACCAGCCGGGCCACGGTCTCGCGCGCGCCGGCGCCCGGCGGTGCCGCGGCGGTCGGCCCGCAGTGGGTGCCGCAGTACATGGCGCCGCCCTCGTCGACGACGAACACGGCGGCCGGCCCGCCGGTGAGCCGGGTGGTGCCCTCGGCGGCGGCCTGGGCCAGCTCGCTCGGGCTGTGCGCGGCCTGGACGGGCACGATCGTCTCGGACAGCAGCGTCAGGTCCTGGGCGAGGCTCTCGGCGCCGCTGCGCATGCGGGCGCCCCGCACGGCCGCCCGCACCACGGCCTGGATCTCCTCCGGTTCGGCGGGCACCGTCAGATACGCCTCGCCGCCCGCGTCCAGGCCCCGGCACCGGTCGCTGGGCGCGACGGAGGCGGCCGAGAAGTGGACGACGGGCAGCGCGGCCATCAGGGGCAGCGCCTTGAGTCTGCGGCACAGTTCGAAGCCGCTCATGTCGGGCAGCCCGACATCGACGAGGGCGACGTCGGGCAGGGCGCCCTCGCGCAGCCGCAGGTCGAGTTCGAGGAGCGCCTCGGCGGCGGTGGCGACGGGGACGACGCGGTGGCCGGCCCGGCGCAGTACGGCGCCCAACGCGCAGCGGTTCGCGGCCGCGTCGTCGACGACGAGGATGGTGGTGCTTGTCTGTTCGGCCCGTTCGGCTCGTTCGGCCCGTTCGGCCATGGATGTCACGCGGATGGCCCCTGGTCGAAGGTGGTGCGGGTCTCCTCGTACCCGCACCACCCACGCTAGCGTCCTAGCGCGCCGCCCGGGAGAACACCGCGACAGTCCGCGCCGGGGCCTCGAACGTGCCCGTGCCCTTCTGGTAGGCCGCGGAGGCAACGGTCGGATCGGAGCCCGCCGCCTGCACCGGGTGCAGCGCGTACGCCGTGCCGGCCAGCGCTCCCACTCGCTGCTCGCGCCGTTCGGGCGTGGCGTTGAAGACCACCACGAGGTCGCCGACCTGCATGGTGATGACGCCGGGCGTCTCGTCCTCACCGGACAGCGGGAAGGACAGCCTCGCCTGCACCTCGTCCGCCGTGCCGAGCGAGAAGTCCGGCTCCGCCGCACGGATCCGCAGCAGGTCCCGGTAGGCGGCCGAGGCCCCCTCGATCTGCTCGCAGCCCACCCGCACCGAGGTCAACAGGGGTTCGGCGTACGACCATTTGGGCTCGTTGTCGGCGGCCGGGGGCAGTCCGCGCCCGAAGCCGTTGCCGTCCCGGCAGTCCCAGTGGATGGCGTTGTACCAGTCGCCGCTGTCGTAGGAGTTGCGGTCCAGGGACTTGGAGCGCAGCAGGTCGGTGCCCGCCTGGTACAGGGCGGGCCCCTGCGACAGGGTGGCCGTGGCCTGGGCGAGGACCTGCATCCGGGCCCGGTCGTCCGGCGAGGTGTCCTTCGGCAGCTTGAAGGCGAGCGCGTCGAACAGGGACTCGTTGTCATGGGCGTCGACGTAGGCGAGGGCGTCGCCGGGCGCGTCCGCGTACCCGGCGGGCGCGCCGTTGTAGTCGACCTCGGAACCCCTGACCTGCCGGCCGTCGGTGTCGGTGAAGGTGTACGACTTCAGGTTGCCGCTCAGCCCGACCTTGATCAGGTCCTGGTAGTGCAGCAGCCGGGCCCGCTGCTCGGCCTCGGTGCCGTTCTCCGCCGCCGGGTTGGGGTCGGTGAACAGCCCGGAGGCGAAGCCCTGCACGCCCGGGTCCTCGTCGAACGGCCCGCCGCCGCGCACCGCGTCACGGGCGCGGTCGGAGAAGGTCGCGACGCCCGTCCCCGCCATGTTCTTCTGCGTGGCCTGCACGAACCGGGCGTCGTCGGCGACCTCGCCGAAGTTCCAGCCCTCCCCGTACAGGACGATGCTCTGCCCGTCGACGCCGTCCTTCTCCACGGTCAGCGCGTCGAGCGCCTCCCGCACGGCCAGGATGTTGTCCTTCGGGTGGTGGCCCATCAGGTCGAAGCGGAAGCCGTCGACCTTGTACTCCCTGGCCCAGGTGACGATCGAGTCGACGACCAGCTTGCCCATCATGGCGTTCTCGGGCGCGGTGTTGGCGCAGCAGGTGCTGGTCGCCACGGAGCCGTCGGCGAGGAGCCGGTGGTAGTAGCCGGGCACGATCCTGTCGAGCACGGAGGTGCCGGACTGGCCGCTCGCGGTGGTGTGGTTGTAGACCACGTCCATCACGACCCGCAGGCCGTCTCCGTTGAGCGCCTTGACCATCTCGCGGAACTCGACCGTGCGCCGGGTGCCCTCGGGGTCGGTCGCGTAGGAGCCCTCGGGGACCGTGTAGTGGTACGGGTCGTAGCCCCAGTTGTACGCGTCCTTCGCCGCCGCCTTCGCCACGCATTCCTGCTGCTTGTCGGAGTCGGCCGGGTAGGAGGCGAGGTCGCAGTCGACGGTCGCCCGGTCCTCCTTGCGCTCCGGGATGGTGGCGATGTCGAAGGCGGGCAGCAGGTGCACGTACGACGTGCCCGCCTCGGCCAGCTTCCGCAGGTGCTTCGAGCCGTCGCTGTCCTTGTCGGTGAAGGCCAGGTAGGTGCCCCGGTGCTCGTCGGAGGCGGTCCTGTCCTCGATTGAGAAGTCCCGGACGTGCAGCTCCTGGATCTGCGCGTCCTTCAGCGGCACGGCCTCGGGCTTCCGCAGGTCCGACCAGCCGCGGGGGGCCAGGGACCGGTCGCCCAGGTCGACGACGAGGCTGCGTTCGGAGTCGGTGGTGAGGGCGACGGAGTACGGGTCGGTGACCTTGTTGGTGACGACCTTCCCGACGGTGGGCGCCCACACCTTCACCGTGTACCGGTAGGGCTTGTCCTTCCAGCCCTTGGTGCCGGTGACGGACCAGACGCCGGTGGTGTCGTTCCGCTTCATGGCGACGGTCCTGCCGTCGAGCTCCAGGGCGACCGACTGTGCCGTCGGTGCCCACAGGGCGAGCGTGGGACGGCCCTCGCGGTCGAACGTCGGACCGAGGTCCGCCCCCGTCGCGTCGTACAGGTCGTCGAGCACACCGGCGGTCTGGACCCCGGTCGCCGCGAGCACCGCCCCGTTGGCCGCCCGCTGCGAGGCCACGACCTGCCCCCGCAGCGCCTCGCGCACCCGGTCGCGGTCGCGCGGGTCGACGGTCCAGGCGGTGTACGCGGCCAGGTGCGGGAACTTCTCCTTCTGCGCGTCGGTGAGCTCGGACTTCGCCAGCCGCAGCCACTTCGCGTCACCGGTCAGCGTGCCGTCCACGACCGCGATCGAGCCGTCGCGCGCGTACAGCAGCTGGGTGGACGCGGCGCCCGGGGCGCCGTCCCAGGCGACCGTGTTCCGGTCGATCCAGACGGCCTTGGAGGTGCCGAGGTCCAGGGCGGCCGCGCTGCCCGCCGGCTGCGGGAGCAGGTGCTTCTCCTGCCCGCTCAACAGCCACACCTCGTGGCCGCTCGCCCTGAGGTCCAGCGCCTGGTCGGTGGGGAGGTCCTTCTCGTCGCCCTTGTGGATGATGTAGCTGAGACTGGTGGCACCTTCGGTGAGCGGTACCTCGAAGACAGCTCCATAGGGGTCAGTCTTCACCGGTTCGAGGGGCTTCGCCCAGTCCGTCGGATGCGCCGCGTCGCCCCAGACGTGCAGTCCCCAGCCGTCGTAGTTCCCGTCGGCGCGGTGGTAGTGCAGGACGGCCTTGCCGGTGTCCTGCTCGGGGTACTGGTCCGAGGGCCGCTCGGTGCGGACGGTCTCCTGGCCCTGCTCGATCCAGACCTCGCCCGTCCTGGTGACGTCGATGGTCCGGTCGGCGGCGACGTCCTTGTTCCCGTCCTTGTCGACGACCAGGAAGTCGACGTTCGTGGCGCCCGGCTTCAGCTTGACGTACGCGAAGGCGCCGTACGCGTCGCGGCCGGTGAACGGGTGCCCGGCCGGCCACTCCGTCGCCTCACCGTCGGCGAGGTCGCCCCAGGCGTACAGGCCCCAGTCGTCGTAGTCGCCGTCCGCGCGCTGGTAGTGGACGACCGCGTAGTCGCGCGAGACGGCCGTCGGGACCTCCTCGGCGGGCGGGATTCCGGTCGTCGAGGCGGCGGTCGCGCTCGCGGTACGGCCCGCCGAGTCGACCACCACGGCCTTGTAGCGCAGGGCGGTCCCGGCGGGGACGTCCTCGCCGATGGTGTGGGTGACCTTGTAGGGGGCGTGGTCGGCGGAGCCGAGGGTCCGCCACTTGCCGTCGCCGGTCTGGGCGGCGAAGACGACGCGGTTGAGCTGTCCGCCCTCGACGTCGGCGGTGAGCTCGACGGTGCCGGTGGCACCCGTCTCCGGGGCCTTGAGAGTGACGGACGGCTTGGTGGCGGGCTTGGCCGGTCGGCCGGCCGCCTTGAACACGACCGACGAGCCGGCCGGGACGGTGACGGTGACCTTCCGGTCCTTGCCGCTCTTCACCGAGGCGTCGGTCCCGTGGATGCCCCGGAACGTCATGCCGGCGGACTCCGTCGCGAACGTCGCCGTCCGCGCGTCGTCCGCGTTGTTGAAGGCGACCACGTACTCGGTGCCGCTCTTCGCGTCCGTACGGGAGACGGCGTACACACCCGCGCCGTCGGCCGCGTACCGCTCCGTCTGCACCCCGTCGGCGAGGGCCGGGTGGGCCTTGCGCAGCTTGGCGAGCGCGGCGATCTGGCGGTAGAGGGGCGCCTCGGTGTCGTAGGCGTCCTCGGCGTGGGTGCGGTCGGTGCCGAGCTGGTCGTCGTCCAGGTAGTCGGCGGTCCTCGAGGCGAACATGGTCTGGCGGGAGTCCTTGTCGCCGCCCGCGCCGGTGAAGCCCTGTTCGTCGCCGTAGTAGATCACCGGGTTGCCGCGGCTGAGGAACATCAGCTCGTTGGCGAGCTCGGCCTTCTTCACCAGTTCCGCGTCGGTGGCGTCCTCGTCGTCCTGCCGGAGGAAGGTGCCGATGCGGCCCATGTCGTGGTTGCCGAGGAAGGTGACCTGCTCGTACGCGTTGGCCTTGTCGGTCGTGTACTTGTAGTCGTCACCGAAGACGGCGGCCAGCTTCTTCGCGCTGCCGCCCTGCGAGGCGTACGCGCGGGCCGCGTCCTGGAACGGGAAGTCCAGCGTGGAGTCGAGCCGGCCCTCGGTGACGTACGGCGCGGTGACGGAGGTGTCGGCGGAGTACACCTCGCCGAACATGAAGAAGTCGTCCCGGCCCCGCTTGGCGGCGTACGCGTCGAGCGAGGTGGCCCACTGGGTCCAGAACTCCATGTTGACGTGCTTCACCGTGTCGATCCGGAAGCCGTCGATTCGGAAGTCCTTCACCCACCGCTGGTAGATCTTCTCCATGCCCTCGACCACCTCGGGACGCTCGGTCCACAGGTCGTCGAGCCCGCTGAAGTCGCCGTACGTGGCGGACTCGCCGGCCCAGGTGGAGTCGCCGCGGTTGTGGTACAGCGACGGGTCGTTGAGCCAGGAGGGGACCTTGACGTCCTTCCTGTCGGCGGGCACGGACGGCGTGTACGGGAAGGTGCCTGCGCCGACCTTCGGGAACTTCTTCCTGCCGTCCGCGTAGTCGGCGTCGTCGAAGGGCTTCCCGTCCTTGGTCAGGTACGGGAAGGCGCCCTTCGACAGGTACCCGTAGCTCTTCTCCTCGTAGTCGACGACGTCCGCGGTGTGGTTGGTGATGACGTCGAAGAAGACCTTCATGCCCTTGCCGTGGGCCTTGTCGATGAGGGTCTCGAGGTCGTCGTTGGTGCCGAAGTGCGGGTCGACCTGGGTGAAGTCGGTGATCCAGTAGCCGTGGTATCCGGCGGAGACTCCCCCAGTGCTGGACGCCTGGGAGGTACCCCCATCCCCCGTGCCCTGCACGGGCTGGTTCTTGAAGATGGGCGCCAGCCAGATGGCGGTGGTGCCCAGGTCCTTGATGTAGTCGAGCCGCTTGGTCAGGCCCTTGAGGTCGCCGCCCTGGTAGAAGCCCTTGTCGGTGGGGTCGTAGCCGTGGGCGAGGCGGGAGCCGGTCAGTCCGCCCCGGTCGTTGGACGGGTCGCCGTTGGCGAAGCGGTCCGGCAGGACGAAGTAGAACTGCTCGCGGGTGAGCTCGTGGCGGGACGCCTCCGCCGCGAGCTTCTTGTCCGACGGCGGCGCGGGCGGGGTGGCGGCGGTCGCCGCGAGCGGCTGGACGAGCGTCGCGGCGAGACCCGCCACGACGACGGCGGCCAGGTGTCTGCGCTGGGTGGTACGGCGCGCTCGGGGCGCCGGCCATCTCGGTGTCACAGGCGTGGACTCCTTGCGGGGGCGGCGCGTACGGGCATCACTCGCGTCCCGTGCGCCGCGGCGCGGCTCCGTTGCCGGTGCGCCGGCGCGACCGTATCGCCGGTGAAAGCATTGCAGCAAGAGTCGTGCAACGTTGAGTAAGAGATTGCAGGAACGCCCCGGGCGCGGAGGCGCCCGGGGCGAAGGGAGCAGCTGTGGCGGTACGGGTCAGCAGCTGGACTTGCCCGCGTACACCGCCAGCGCCGTGTTGGCGGCGAGGTTCGCGGTGAGCTGGCCCGAACCGTTGACCGACACCGTCCTGTTGCTCTGCACGTCGCAGTAGGTGCCGGCCGGGAGCGAGGTCTGGTAGGTGCGGTTCAGGGAGCCGGACTCGTGGTTGATGGCCACGAAGCCCTTGTTCCCGCGGCCGAACGCGATCGCGTCGTTGCCGTTGTCCCACCAGTTCGTCATCGCCTGGCCGCGCGTGGCGTTGCGGAAGGCGACCATGGACTGGATCTCCGGCCAGGCGTGCTGGCACTTCCAGCCGTCCTGCCAGCAGGCGTTCACGGTGCCGCCGTTCGGCGGGCCCGCGTCCTTCTGGGACCACTCGTACCCCGAGTTGATGTCGGGCGTGCCGTAGGGGTGCGCGAGCATGAAGACGTTGGCCAGGGTGTAGTTGGCGCCGTCCTTGTAGCTGAGGGTGGTGCCCTCGCGCTCGGTGTCGTGGTTGTCGACGAAGACGCCCGCCTGGTCGCTCTTCAGGTAGCCCCAGCCCTCGCCGTAGTTCTTGAGGTAGGCGAGGTTCTCGTTGTTGAAGACGCGCTTGAGGTCGCGCGCGTACCGGAACTCCTGCACGTCGCCGTTGCCCGTGTACTCGGTCGGCTGGACGGCCTCACCGGCACCGTGGATGACCTCCTGCTTCCAGTACACCGACGGGTTGCTCAGCCGGGACTTGATGTTGGCGAGGTCGGCCGTGTCCATGTGCTTGGCGGCGTCGATGCGGAAGCCGTCGACGCCCATCGCGAGCAGGGAGTTGAGGTACCCGGCGATGGTCTTGCGGACGTACTCCTCGTTGGTGTCGAGGTCGGCGAGGCCGGACAGCTCGCAGTGCTGGACGTTCCAGCGGTCCTGGTAGTTGGTGCCGATCTGCGTGGTGCAGTCGTCGAAGTCGTACGACGAGTACAGGCCGGGGTAGTTGTACTTGGTGTACGACGTGCCGCCGGTGCCCGTGCCGTTGCCGGCCGACATGTGGTTGATGACGGCGTCGGCGACGACCTTCACGCCGGCCGAGTGACACGTGTCGATCATCTTGCGGAAGGCGGTCTCGTTGCCCAGGCGACCGGCTATTTTGTAGCTGACCGGCTGGTACGAGGTCCACCACGCCTCGCCCTGGATGTGCTCGGCGGGCGGCGAGACCTGCACGTAGCCGTACCCGGCCGGACCGAGCCGGTTGGTGCACTCCTTGGCGATCGAGTCGAACTTCCACTCGAACATCACCGCGGTGACGTCCTTCTCGCCGGGCGGTGCGGCTTCGGCGCTGCCGCCCGTGGGGAGGGCGAGCGCCACGACCGTCGCGGTGGCCGCGAGGGCGGCGGCACCGGCGATCGTCCTCTTGCGTCTGTGGGACATGTGGGGGCCCTTCTTCCAAAGTGCCATGTCATTGCCATGTGAATGCCATGCTCATGGCAAGCGAAGGTTGTTGCTGCAAGGCGACTGAAAGCTTGCAGACGACCAGACCGTACGAACGCGTCAACGATCGGTCAACCCTTCGCGGGCGCCGACCTTTCCGGCGCCAATTCGGAACCTACTACAGTGATTTGAAGCCACCCGCGACCTGCTCACCTCCCGGACGGACGACAGCAGGGGCCCGTCGCCCCGAACGGGTGGCGAGCCCCTGCAAAGTGGCTGAAAACATCAGCCTCGCGCTGTGGTCCACCACACAGTGGTGTCCCCGGGCAGTTTGGCCTCGTCGCCCGCGACGGCCACCTCACCGTTACTGAGCAGCACCTCTCCGTAGGCCGGGATGCGCACGCCCTCGCCCGTGGTGTTCGCCACGCACACGAACTCCCCGCGCCGGAAGGCGAGGACGCCCTCGGGCGCCTTGAGCCACTCCACCGCGTCGCCCGCGCCGAGGTCGGCGTGGTCGCGGCGGACGGCGAGCGCGGCGCGGTACAGCTCCAGGGTGGAGTCCGCGTCGCCGGTCTGCGCCTCGACGCTCAGCTCGCCCCAGCCCTCGGGCTGCGGCAGCCAGGAGCCGCCGTCGCCGAAGCCGTACGAGGAGCCGGTGCGGGTCCAGGGAATCGGCACCCGGCACCCGTCGCGGAAGCCGTCCTGCCCCTCGCCCCGGAAGTACGCCGGGTCCTGGCGCACCTCGTCGGGGAGGTCCGTCACGTCCGGCAGCCCGAGCTCCTCGCCCTGGTAGACGTAGGCGGAGCCGGGCAGCGCCAGCATCAGCAGGGTGGCCGCGCGGGCCCGGCGCAGGCCCAGCTCGCGGTCGCCCGCGCTGCGGATCTGGGTGCCGAGGCCGGCCTCGTTGGCGAAGCGGGTGGCGTGCCGGGTCACGTCGTGGTTGGACAGCACCCAGGTGGCGGGGGCACCGACCGGGCGCATCGCCTCCAGGGTGCGGTCGATCACCGTGCGCAGCTCGGGCGCGTCCCAGTGGGTGCCCAGGTACTGGAAGTTGAAGGCCTGGTGCAGCTCGTCGGGGCGCACGTAGTTCGCGGTGCGCTCGACGGTCGGGGTCCAGGCCTCGGCGACGAAGATGCGCTCGCCCGCGTATTCGTCGAGCACCTTGCGCCACTGGCGGTAGATCTCGTGGACGCCGTCCTGGTCGAAGAACGGCATGACATCGTTGCCGAGCAGCTTGACCTGATCATGGGAACCCAGGTCGGGCAGCCCGGGGGCCTTCACCATTCCGTGCGCCACGTCGATGCGGAAGCCGTCGACGCCCATGTCGAGCCAGAACCGCAGGATGGAGCGGAACTCGTCGCCGACCGCCGGGTGGTCCCAGTTGAAGTCGGGCTGCTCGGGCGCGAACAGGTGCAGGTACCACTCGCCCGGGGTGCCGTCCGGCTCGGTGACCCGGGTCCAGGCGGGGCCGCCGAAGATGGACTCCCAGTCGTTGGGCGGCTGCGAGCCGTCGGCGCCCTTGCCGGGGCGGAAGTGGTAGCGGTCCCGCAGCGGCGAGCCCGGCCCCTCGGCGATGGCCCGCTTGAACCATTCGTGCTGGTCGGAGGAGTGGTTGGGGACGATGTCGACGATGACGCGCAGGCCCAGCGCGTGGGCGTCGCGGATCATGGCGTCGGCGTCCAGGAGGTTGCCGAACATGGGGTCGACGGCCCGGTAGTCGGCCACGTCGTAGCCGGCGTCGGCCTGCGGCGAGGCGTAGAAGGGGCTGAGCCACACGGCGTCGACGCCGAGGTCGCGCAGGTACGGCAGCCGGGAACGCACGCCCTCCAGGTCGCCCATGCCGTCACCGTTGCTGTCGGCGAAACTGCGCGGATAGACCTGGTAGATCACCGCGTCGCGCCACCAGTCGCGGCGGGCGGCGACGGTCGCGAGTGCGGAGGTCGGGGCCGGTTCGGCGGAATGCTGACTCATGACGTCCTTGATGCGGTGGGGGTCCCCCGGCCCCGGCGGTGCCGGGAGCGGGGGCGGGAATATGGTCATCGGTGTCTCGGGTCGGGGTGATGAGGCGGCCGCGGTGGCAGCGGGGTCTCGATGGGTCCCTCCTCGCCCGGATGCGCGAAGGGGCACCGCGGCCGCGCCCGCGCGGCGGTGCGCGCGGGAGCCTGGGGGCGGGCGTGCCCGGAGGTGGAACCCCGGGGTTCCCGGGGGATCGCCCCGGGCCGTCAGCCCTTCGTACCGCCCGCGGTGAGGCCGGTCACCAGGTTCTTCTGCACAAGGTAGAAGAAGGCGGACACCGGGATGGCGACCAGCACGGCGGTCGCGGCCATGTACTGCCGTTGGGCGTCGTGCTCGCTGACGAAGCTCTGCAGGCCGACGGCGAAGGTGTACTTCGTGTCGGACAGCAGGAACACCGTCGCGAAGGCGACCTCGCCGACCGCGGTGATGAAGCTGTAGAAGGCGGCGACGGCCAGACCGGGCTTGGCGAGCGGCAGGATCAGCCGGGCGAAGGTGCCGAAGGGGGTCAGTCCGTCGACCCGGCCGGCCTCGTCGATCTCGAACGGGATGGTGTCGAAGTAGCCCTTGAGCAGCCAGGCGCAGTACGGCACCGCGGTCGAGCAGTAGACGAGGACGAGGCCGAGGTAGTTGTCGATGAGCCGCAGCTCGGACAGGATCTCGTACATCGGCACCATCAGCACGGCCACCGGGAACATCTGCGTGACCAGCAGCAGCCACATGAACTTGCGGTAGCCGGGGAAGCGCATGCGGGAGACCGCGTAGCCGGTGGTGGCGGCGACGAGGACGCCGATGACGGTGGTGCCGAGCGAGACGATGAGCGTGCTCACCAGCCAGTCGGAGAAGTTCGTCTCCGTCAGCACGAACGCGTAGTTGTCGAGCGTCATCTTGCCGAAGATGCGTTCGGGGTGCAGGTAGTCGTCCTTGTCGGGACCGAGCGACAGGAAGACCAGCCAGGCGATCGGGAAGAGCGCGACGAAGCTCGCCACGATCAGGATCAGGTGCGAGACGAGGGAGCCGGCGCGGCTGCCCTGCCCGCTCCCGCGCCCCTTGCGTGGCACAGCGGTCGGTGCGGGGGTCTGGTCCACCGGCGCGGCGGTCGGGAGGGGGGTCGTGGTGCTCATTAGGACTCCTGCCTCAGATCGCGGACTGCTCATTGCGGTCCAGCCAGCGGCGGTAGACGGAGGTGAAGACGATCAGGATGGAGAGGAGCAGGATGCCGTAGGCGGCCGACTGCGCGTAGTCGCGCGGCTGCTGGCCGAAGCCCAGCTGGTAGGCCCAGGTGACGAGGATCTGCGCGTCGGGCGCGGTGTTGCCGAAGAGCAGGAAGATCACGGCGAACTGGTTGAAGGTCCAGATCACACCGAGCAGCACCACGGTGGAGCTGACGGACCTCAGGCCCGGCAGGGTGACGTACCGGAACTGCTGCCAGGTGTTCGCGCCGTCCATCCTGGCCGCCTCGTACAGCGTGGAGTCGATGGACTGGAGCCCGCCGAGCAGCGAGACCATCATGAACGGCACACCGCACCAGGTGTTCACCATGACCGCGGCGAACCGCTGCCAGAAGCTGTCCTCCAGCCACAGCGGTGTCGGCAGGCCGATCGACTCCAGGGCGGTGTTGATGACGCCCGAGTCGGCGAGCATGAAGCGCCAGCCGAAAACGGTGACGAAGGTGGGCACCGCCCAGGGCAGGACCAGCAGCAGCCGGTACAGGGTGCGGCCGCGCAGCTTCTGGTTCAGCAGCAGCGCGAGGCCGAGGCCGATGACGTAGTGCAGGGTGACGCAGAGCACCGTCCACACGATCGTCCAGATGAAGTGCGACCAGAACCTGTCGTAGGCGGTCGGGCCCCACAGGATGTCGGCGTAGTTGTCGAGACCGATCCACCGGTAGGTGGCCTCGATCTCGTTCACGCCGATGGTGCGGGCGCTGTTGAGGCTGTTGGCGTCGGTGAACGTCAGGTACAGGCCCCGGGCCAGCGGATAGAGCACGAGGACGCCCATCACGACGATCACGGGGGCGATCATCGCGTAGGCGTACCAGTACTTCTGGTAGCCCTGCCTCAGGCGCTGGAGCGGGCCGCGGCGCGGGCTCGGCTCACCTCGCCGCTTCCCGGTCGCTCGGTCGATGGCGACTGTCATGGTTCGACAACCTTTGTGAAGTCCTGCGGATCAGGGGTACGGCCCGGGGCGGCCGTAGGGGTCCGGGCGCGGCGACGTCCCGTAC
>NZ_JAVRHI010000405.1:0-24702 GCF_034105845.1 Streptomyces sp. CRN 30
GGCAGGCGCCGCCCGGGAGGCACGGACCGGCAGGCGCGGCACGGGACAGGCAGCCCGGCAGGCGCCGCCCAGCAGGCGCGGACCGGCAGGCGCCGCCCAGCAGGCACGGACCGGCAGGGGCAGCCCAGCAAGGGCAGCCCGCCAGGGGCCGCCCGGCAGGCGCAGCCCGGGAGAGGTGGTGGTGTGCCGTCGTTCGTGCCGTGCCCGGTGTGCGATCGGGTGCGGCGCCGTGTCTCAGAACCTCGTGACGACCACCCGCGCCACCTCCGGGTCCCGCGCCGCCGCGTACCCCTCGTCGATCTCGTGCAGGGCGATCCGCCGGGAGACGAGGGCGTCGAGGTCCAGCTCGCCCCGCAGGCAGAGTTCCGCGTAGCGGGGGATGTCGCGGCGCGGGTCGGCCGCACCCATGATCAGGCCCTGGAGTGTCTTCTGCTGGAGCAGCAGCCGGGGCAGGGAGAGGGTCAGGTCGGCGCCGTCGCCCGCCGTGAGACCCACCACGTGGACGGCGCCGCCCAGCGCGGTCATGCCGAGCGCCTGTTCCGTGGTGGCCGCGAGGCCGACGACGTCGAAGGCGTGCCGCACTCCCCCGCCGGTCAGTTCGCGTACGGCCGCGACGGCGTCCGTCGCCGCGGAGTCGACGACGTCCGTGGCGCCGAACTCCCGGGCCCGCCGCAGGCTGCCGTCGCGTACGTCCACGGCGACGATGCGGGAGGCCCCGGCGATCCGCGCGCCGCCGATCGCGTTGAGTCCGACGCCCCCGGCGCCGATCACGGCGACGGTCTCGCCCGGCCGGACCCGCGCGCCGTTGAGGACGGACCCCACGCCGGTGAGGACCCCGCAGCCGAGCAGGGCTGCGGTGTCGAACGGCAACCGGCGCGGCACCGCGGTCAGTTGGTTCTCGTGGACGAGGATCCGCTGCGCGAAACCGCCCAGCCCCATCCCCTGGGTGACGGGCCGGCCGGACCGGCTGAGCCGCGGGGCGCGGTGTCCCGGTGCGCGCAGGGTCTCCTCGGGGCGGGCGCACTGGTGGTAACGGCCGGCGCGGCAGGCGGGGCAGGTGCCGCACCACTGGACCAGGCAGCCCACGACGTGGTCGCCGGCCGTGAACTCCGTCGCCCGCGGCCCGGTGCCGAGGACGACACCGGCCACCTCGTGTCCGAGGACGACCGGTGGCCGCAGCCGGCCGAGGCCGTGGGTTGCGACGGTGAGGTCGGTGTGGCAGAGGCCGCAGGCGCGGACCTCGACCAGCACCTCGCGGTCCCGGGGCGCGTCGATGCCGACGTCCTCGACGGTGAAGCCGCCGCCCGCCGTCTCGACGACGGCGGCTCTCACGCGCGGACCCGTTCGAGGAAGAAGTAGTAGAAGGGGCCGTCGCCGAAGCCCTTGCCGTTCATGACGCCCATCAGGGTGTGGTCGTCGACGGCCTTGAAGTGGTCGAAGACCGGCCGGCCGTCGTAGACCATGGTGGCGGTCACCTCACCGCGGAACTCGACCATCCAGAGGCTGGCCTCGCCCTTGCCCATCTCGGTGTCGGAGTACAGCTCGCCGTCCGCGCCGCGCATCATCAGCGGCTGGGCGTCGTGGACGGCGGCGAACGTCTTGCCGTACCAGCCGGCCTTCTGCAAGGTGCCGTTGAGCGGGTGCCCGGTGTCGAACTCACCGCCCTGCCACTCCCCGAGGATCTCCTCGACGCGGACGGTGGGCAACACGGCCCAGACCGCGTCGAGTTCCTCGGCCGACACGGCGGACTCCTTGCCGCGCAGCACCGCGAACCGGGCCCGCGCCTCTTCGACGTCCATCCCACACTCCCCTGCGGCGAGATACAAACAATCACAGCATGTATCAATGTTGCGCCGCCAGTATGGAGCACCACCCCGCCCAGGACCAGAGCCCGTCACCACCCCGGGGGCCGGAGCTCCCTCACCGCTCCCTGCAGGCACCCGGTGTTCACTTCACGTTCATTCCCAGTCCTCATGTTGTTTGTGGAAATCTCTCAGCAGCCTTTCATCTCTTACCTGTTCCTTACGGGGGGAGGCCGATCACCCCCGGATCGAGAGGAACCCATGACTGGCTGGCTGAAGCGCGGTCGCCGTGCCGTCGGCGGGAGCGCCGACGACGAGGTGCCCGGGACACCGCACGGGGCCCCGCCCACGGCGACCGAAGAGGCCCTGCGTGTGGCCAGCAGACTGCACGCCTTCAACCGCTACGAGCTCAAGTACCTGGTACCGGTGGAACAGGCCGCCGCCATCCGGGACGAACTCGGCGAGCGGATGGACCGCGACCTGCACAGCCCCGTCGGCGGCTACGGCGTGTGGAGCCTGTACTACGACACCCCGCAGCTCCGCTTCTACTGGGAGAAGATCGAGGGCCTGAAGTTCCGCCGCAAGCTGCGCATCCGCCACTACGGCGACCTCGACGGCGTCACCGACGAGTCACCGGTGTGCGTCGAGATCAAGCAACGCGTCAACCGGGTCACCCAGAAACGGCGCATCACGCTGCCGTACGAGACTGCCCGCCGGCTCTGCGACGAGCGGGAGGAGATCTCCCACTCCCCCGGGGAGAGGGCCTTCGTCCACGAGGTCCTCGAACTCGTCGTCCGGCTGAACCTCCAGCCCACCGCCATCACCGGCTACCAGCGCGAGGCCCTGGTCGGCCGGGACCAGGACACGGGTCTGCGGGTGACCTTCGACCGCCGGATCCGCGGCCGTGACCGCGACTTCCACTTCGGCACGGAGACCCCCGAGAACCGGTTCATCGTCCCGCCGCACCTGTCGGTCATGGAGATCAAGGTCAACGAGCGGGCCCCGTACTGGATCACCGACCTCGCGGCCCGGCGCAACCTCAACCTGATCCGGGTCTCCAAGTACGTCCAGAGCGTCGAGTCGTTCGGCCTGGCGCCCCGGTCGGTCTTCCACGTCCGGGAGGAAGACCTCCCGGCTCCCCTGTCCCCCACCCCCCACCGCACCACGGAGGTACTGCACTCGTGAACCTCGACCTTCAGGACCTGAGCGGCACGTTCAGTGTCACGGACATCGTGCTGGCCATGACCCTGTCCTTCGTGCTCTCGACCCTGATCGGGTACGTCTACCGGGCCACCCACAAGAACGTCAGCTACAGCCAGTCCTACGTGCAGACGCTCGTCATCGTCGGCATGGTCGTCGCGCTCATCATGCTGGTGGTGGGCTCCAACCTGGCCCGCGCGTTCTCGCTGGTGGGCGCCTTGTCCGTGGTCCGTTTCCGCAACGCGGTGAAGGAGACACGGGACGTCGGCTTCGTCTTCCTGGTGATGGCCATCGGCATGGCCTGCGGCGCCCGGTTCTACACCCTCGCGGCCGTCGGCGGCGTCGTCATCGCGCTCATCATCCTCGCGATGAGCAAGTTCAACTGGTTCGCCCTCAACGTCCAGCGTCAGGTCGTCAAGGTCCAGGTCCCCGCCGGTGAGGACCACACCCACACCATCCAGGACGTCCTGCTGCGCTACACCGACGAGTTCGAACTGGTCAGCACGGAGTCCATCCGGGGCGGAACGCTGACCGAGGTCTTCTACACGGTCCGCATCAAGAAGGGCCACGAGCCCGGTGAGCTGGTCGCGGCGCTGCGCGAGCGGACCATGGGCCAGCGCGTGACCGTTCTGACCGGTTACGACCAGACGGACCTCTGATGGCGGCGCCCCGCAGGCGGCTGGCGCACCGCGTCCCGGTACGGCTGCGGCACCACTGGAAGCCGACCGCGCTGCTGGCCGCGGGCATGGTCGTGCTGCTCGTCTTCTTCGGCGACGCGCGGGTCAGCCCGTTCGTCACCAGTGCCTCCCGGGCGGACGCGGACGAGATCACCGACAACGTCACCGGCACGGTCGGGCTGTTCGACACATCGCGGGCCCACACGATCCAACTCGAGTACGAGCAGACCGACTTCGACGACATGATGAAGAAGTACGAGGACGAGGGCGAGAAGGAGTACATCGAGGCGGACCTCACCATCGACGGCGTGTACCTCAACGACGTCGGCATCCGGCTGAAGGGCAACTCGACGTTGCAGAGCCTGCGCGGTTCCTCCGGCGGGGGGCCCGGCGGAGGCATGGGTGGCGGCGGGGACACCGGGGGCGGCTTCCCCGAGGGCGGTTTCCCCGAGGGCGGTTTCCCCGGGGGTGCTCCCCAGGGTGACGCCCCGCAGGGCGAGGCTCCGCAGCAGGACGGTGCTCAGGGCCAGGCTCCGCAGCAGGACGGTGCCCAAGGTGAGGCTCAGCAGCAGGACGGTGCTCAGCAGCAGGGCCGGCAGGGCGGTGGCGGTGGCGGGATGGCGCAGTACGACCTGTCCGCCTCCGCGCCCGAGGAACTGCCGTGGCTCATCAGCATCGACGAGTACGTCGAGGGCCGCGCCTACCAGGGCCACCGTGAACTCTCGCTCCGTCCCGGCGTCGACGAGGCGCTGCCGCTGAACGAGGCACTGTCGCTGTCCTTGATGAAGAAGTCCGGGCAGACGGCCGAGAACTACGCCTTCACCGCGCTGACGGTCAACAACCGTCCGACGGCGACCCGGCTCATGGTCGAGAACCCCGCCAAAGACTGGGTCGACACGGAGATCGGCGGGACCGGCGTGGCCTACAAGGCGCGCGCCGGCGGCAGCTTCGACTACGTGGGGGACGACCCGACCGAGTACGAGACGTCCTTCAAGCAGCTCAACCTGAAGGGCAGCCAGGACCTCTCCCCGGTGATGAAGCTGCTGAAGTGGGTGAACCAGGCGTCCGACAAGGAGTTCGCCGAGGATCTGGACAAGTACGTGGACGTCGACTCCTTCGCCGAGTACGTGGCCACGCAGAACCTGATCCTGAACTTCGACGACATGGCCGGGCCGGGCAACAACTACGTGCTCTGGTACGACCTGGACACCAAGAAGTTCTCCGTGCTCGGCTGGGACTTCAACCTCACCTTCTCCGGCACCGCGACCACCGGCCCCGACGACAGCACCAGCATGGGCGGAGGCGGGGGCGGCATGATGCCGGGCGTCGGGCAGCAGAACGGCGACGCACCGGCCGCGATGCCGTCGGGGATGCCCTCCGGCATGGGCGGCGGCATGGGTGGCGGCATGGGCGGCAACATCCTCAAGGAGCGCTTCCTGGAGACGGACGCCTTCGACTCCGTCTACCACGCCGCGTACAAGAAGCTGTACAAGACCTTCTTCGCCTCCGGCAACGCCCTCGACAGCCTCGACTCGATCGCCGGCCAGGCGACCGGTTCGGGCGCCGACGAGAGCGGTGTGAGCACCGCGGCCGAGTCGCTGCGCACCACGGTCGAGGAGCGGACGAGCAGCCTGGCGAAGAACGAGGTGATCACCGGCTGACCCGTACGGCGACGGTCACCCTGTGGCTCCCGTCCCGCCCCGGCGGACGGGAGCCATAGGGTGATCCCCATGTCTGCCACGTTGAGTTCCGCGAGAACCCGCGCCGCGCTCCGCACCGGGGCGCGGCTCTCCCTCGACCTGCTGCTCATTCTCGCGATGCTCGCGGTGGTGCTCTGGCTCGTCGGCCGGATGTGGTCGGTGGTGTGGCCGCTGATCGTCGGTCTGCTGCTGACCACGCTGGCCTGGCCCCCGGCCCGTCTCCTGCGCCGCCGCGGCTGGCCCCCGGCGCTGGCCGCGTCCGTGGTCACCGTACTGTTCCTGCTGGTCGCCGCCGGTGTGGTGGCGCTGATCGCCGTACCCATGGCCTCCCAGACCGACGAGTTGACGGACGGTGTCGTCGCGGGCATCCAGCACCTGCGCGACTGGGCCGCGGGCCCGCCGCTGAACATCGGCGACGACCAGATCACCGGTGCCGTGGACTCCGGCATGGCCAAGGTCCAGGACAGTGTGGGCAGCGTCGTCGACGCGGTCGCCACCGGCGTCGGCACCGTCGTCAACGGACTGGTCACCGCGGTGCTCGCCGTCTTCCTGATGTTCTTCTTCATCAAGGACGGGCCGCGTTTCCTGCCCTGGCTCACGCGTCAGCTGCCCGGCCGGCTGGCCACCGACATCCCCACCGTCGCCCACCGTGCCTGGGTCACCCTCGGCTCGTTCGTGCGGTCGCAGGCGCTGGTGGGTCTGCTCGACGCCGTCTTCATCGGGCTCGGGCTGTGGATTCTGGGTGTCCCGCTGGTCCTGCCGCTGGCCGTGCTGACGTTCGTGTCGGCGTTCGTGCCGATCGTGGGAGCGCTGTTCGCCGGTTTCGTCGCCGTCCTCATCGCGCTGGTGTCCAACGGTCTGACGGACGCGCTGATCGCGCTGGCCATCATCATCGTGGTGCAGCAGCTGGAGGGCAACGTCTTCCAGCCCATCGTGCAGAGCCGCGGCCTCGGGCTGCACGCCGGGGTGGTCCTGCTCGCGGTCACCCTGGGCGGCAACCTGTCCGGCATCGCGGGCAGCCTGCTGGCCGTGCCGGTCGCCGCGATGATCGCGGTCGTGTGGAACTACGTACGCGAGCAGCTGACCGATCCGCCCGCCGACCCGGGGCGGGAGGCGGAGCCGGCCACGCCCGCCTGAGCGCGGAGGCGGCCGGCCGACGGGGTCACGCCAGCGGGTCGTGGCCCCAGTTCATCAGGGAGTAGCGCCACTTGGTGTCCTTGACGTCTCCTGAGGGCCGCTGCGCCAGGTGCCGGTGGATGTAGCCGACGACCTTGCGCATGTGGGCGTAGTCGTCGTCGCCGAGGTCGCCCTTCTTGGCGCGGAGGATCTCCACGATCCGGCGGCCCGAGGCGTGGCCGGTGGACTCGCCGCCTCCCTTGTGCTGGCCCGCGTCCTTGGACTCCTCGGTGTCCAGCCACTTCTCCAGGTCGGCCGGCTTCATGTTCACCAGCTCGCCGAACTCCTCCGAGGTCTTCTTGTCGTCATCGCCGCCCACGCCGGTTCACTTCTTCTTCTTGAGCGCGGACGGCTTGTGGACGGCCGAGTTGCCCGACTTCTCGCTGCGCACCTGGTACTGCGGGTCGTCGGACGAGGCGTCCACCGTGCGGCCCGCGGCCTTCGTCCGCCCGGTGATCTTCTTCTCGACCTTCCCCTCGGCCTCGCTGCCGTGGCTCTTCCAGGCGACCTTGTCGCCCTTCTTCAGCCCCTTGCCCTCGTCCTGGCTCTTCGCCATGCCGCACTCCTCGGTAGCGGACCGCTGTGGGTCGTCGTCCTTCCAGCGTGGCCCCACCCGGCCGGTCCCGCACGCGCGGCGGCTCTACGGGGAGACCCGCACCGGCAGGCCGCGCGGGCCGCGGATCAGCATGCCCTGGCGCCAGGTGATCGCCGCGGGGTGGATGTCCAGGGCCAGTGAGCCGCAGCGCTCCAGCAGCGTGCCGAGGGCGATGCGGGCCTCCAGGCGGGCCAGCGGGGCGCCCAGACAGTAGTGGATGCCGTGGCCGAAGGCGACGTGGCCGCGGGCGTCCCGGGTGATGTCGAAGCGGTCCGGGTCGGGGAAGCGGCCGGGGTCGCGGTTGGCGTCGGCGAGGGCGACGAGGACGAGTGCGCCACCGCCGGGCACGGTGGTGCCGCCGATGGTGAGGGGCTCGGTGGTGAAGCGGTAGGTCGGGGTCTCCACCGGACCGTCGTAGCGGAGCATCTCCTCCACCGCGGTGTCGATCCGGGACGGGTCGGCGCGCAGCGCGGCGAGCTGCTCCGGATGGGTGAGCAGGGCGAGGACGCCGTTGGAGACGAGGTTGACGGTGGTCTCGTGGCCGGCGACGAGCAGCAGCCAGGCCATGCCGAGGAGTTCCTCGTGGGAGAGCGTGTCACCGTCCTCCTCGCGGCCGTGGATGAGGGCGCTCATGAGGTCGTCGCCGCGGTGCCGGCGTTTGTCGTCGACCAGACGGGCGAGGTAGCGGGCCATGGCGGTGGCGGCGGCCTCGCGCCGGCCCGCGTCGGTGCTGCCGAGCGCGTCGTTCGACCAGGCGCGGAAGGAGTGGCGGTCCAGGTCGGGGACGCCGAGCAGGTCGCAGATGACGGAGATCGGCAGCGGGAAGGAGAGGGCCTCGACCAGGTCGACGCGTCCGTCGGGGGCGGCGAGCATGGCGTCGACGAGTTCACCGGCGGTCTGCCGCACGCGCGGGGCGAGCTGTTCCACGCGGCGCGCGGTGAACTCGCGGGCGACCAGTCTCCGCAGCCGGGTGTGGTCGGGCGGGTCGACGCGGAGCATGTGCGGCCCGGCGGCGATCGCGTCGATCCCGAGGGCGGGCGAGGCCCGGTTCCAGTCCTTGGAGAGCCGGGGGTCGGCCAGTGCGGCGCGGCCCGCCTCGTACCCGACGACGAGCCAGGCCTCCGCGCCCTCCGGCATCCGGATGCGGTGGACCGGGCCCCGCTCCCGCAGTCGCGCGTACACGGGGTACGGGTCGCGGGTGAACGACTCGCCGAGCGCGGCGAGGTCGACGATGCTCATACGGCTACCACCTCACTGGGGCCGTTCGCGGCGGTGAACGGCGCCTTCCAGGATGGTGGCCCGCCGCGCACCGGGTCCAGGGGGAACCTGGCGTGCGCCGGGGCGCGCGGGGGTGGCGCGGATCAGTCGCGGGCGCGGCGCGCGGCCCGGGTCCGCCGCCCCGGGATCAGTCGTCCGGCTCGCTGAACGGCAGTGCGTCCACCAGCGCGGTGACCTCGTCCTCGGCCGGCACCTGTTCGGTGAAGACGATGCGGTACAGGACGAAACCGACCCAGCTGTCGACGAGGGCGGCGACGGGCAGGCCGGGCGGCAGTTCGCCGCGTTCGGCGCCGCGGTCCAGCAGGTCGCGCAGCGGTCGCAGGCGGGCGGCGAGCAGGTCGCGCAGGTCGGTGCGGCCGGCCTCGCCCCGTTCCGCGAGCGCGCCGGCCACCACGCTCGGGTCGCCGAGCAGGGTCAGGGTGCGGACCAGGCCGTCGAGGTGGGCGATCGCGTCGGTGCGGGTGGAACCGGTGTCCGGCAGGGGCCCGGGGGCGAGGCGGTCGGCCACCGCCTCGGTGACCACGGCCGCCTTGTTGGGCCACCACCGGTACAGGGTCATGCGGGCGACACCGGCGCGGGCGGCGATGCGTTCCATGGTGACCCGGTGGTAGCCGAGCTCCGCGACCAGTTCGCGGGTGGCCCGCAGTACGGCGGCGTGGGCGTCCGGGTCCCGGCGGCGTCCCCGGCGGGGCCGGCCGCCCGTGTCCTGGGTCCCCGGGTCCTGGGTTCCCGTGTCCTGGGTCATCGTGTCGCCCTCCGGGAGCGTGAGCTGGGGGTCGAGGGAATAACGAGACAGTACGTACTGTCTAATAATAGTGACAACAATGGTGTTCCAGGAGGTCTTCTCATGAAGGACAGGTTCGACGACAAGGTCGTACTCATCACCGGCGGCGGTTCGGGTCTGGGCCGGGCCGCGGCGCTGCGGCTCGCCGAGGAGGGCGCGAAGCTCTCGCTCGTCGACGTGAGCGCGGAAGGGCTGGCCGGCACCGCCGCCGAGATCGAGAAGGTCTCCCCCGGCACCGAGGTCCTGCTGGTCACCGCCGACGTCAGCGACGAGGCGGACGTGCGGCGCTACGTCGAGGAGACGAAGAGCGCCTACGGCCGGATCGACGGCTTCTTCAACAACGCGGGCATCGAGGGCCGCCAGAACCTCACCGAGGAGTTCGGCAGCGACGAGTTCCAGCGGGTCGTCGCCATCAATCTGCAGGGCGTGTTCCTCGGGCTGAAGCACGTCCTGGCCGTCATGCGCGAGCAGGGCTCCGGCAGCGTCGTGAACACGGCCTCGGTGGGCGGCATCCGCGGTGTCGGCAACCAGTCCGGCTACGCGGCGGCCAAGCACGGCGTCGTCGGCCTCACCCGCAACTCCGGTATCGAGTACGGCCAGTTCGGCGTCACCGTCAAGGCCATCGCGCCGGGCGCCATCATGACCCCGATGGTCGAGGGCTCGCTCAAGCAGCTCGACCCGGTCAACTGGGAAGAGGCGGGGCGGCAGTTCGTCAGCGTCAACCCGATGAAGCGGTTCGGGCGTCCCGAGGAGGTCGCCGGCCTGGTGGCGTTCCTGCTGTCGGACGAGGCCTCCTTCATCAACGCCACGGTGGTCGCGGTCGACGGCGGCCAGTCCGAGAAGTACTGAGAAGTGCCCTACCGGGGCCCCGTCACGTATCGGACGCGCAGGGCGCCGAGGTAGTCGTCGGGGTCGTCGTAGGAGGCGTCCTGCGCGCCGTGGCGGTGCAGGGTCAGCCGTCCGTCGCCGTACAGCCGTACGGTCGTCGTCGCCCGGCGCGGACCGGCCGACGGCACCGGGTGCGGGTCGGCGAGGACCGGCACGGTGGGCGGGAACGCGGCGAGCGCCTCGGCGGCGGTGGCCGCGGGCGGACCGCCGGTGCGGTTGGCGCTGCTGACGTAGAGCACCGGACGGTCGTCCAGCAGCGGGCGCACCGGCTCCCAGCGGGCGCCGAAGAGCAGCATCCAGCCGTTCTTGACGGCCGGGCGGGCCCAGGACGGCCGTGCGGTGTCCGGGCGGAGCGGCAGCAGCACCGTCAGGTGTTCCTCGGACAGCAGCCGCCGGGCCAGTTCGCGGTCGGCGGACGACAGGTCCCAGAGGGGATCCAGGTCGGCCAGGGTGCCGGGGTGGTGGGCCCACAGGGCGACGGGCTGTCCGGCGGGCCGCCCCTTGGCCTCGTTCACGGCCGGCGCGACGGCGGCGGTGACGACGTGGGTCAGCGGCGCGGGGTTGGGAAGGACGACGGCCCGCCCGGCGTCGAGGGCGCGCCGCGCCCCGGCGAGCGTTGCCGGGGCGGGGGCGGGGGGATGCGCCGTCATGGCAGCTCCTGGTGGTCGGTGGTCGGGGTCCCAGGGGTGAGGGAGCGGCGAGCCGTCCCACTCCTTGGACGAATACCGTCCGTTCAGCAGACGCCGTCGCCCGGCTTGGGGTTGCCCAGGCCGAAGAGCGGGCGCAGCTTGAGACCGACCCAGGTGCCGGCCAGCGCGAACGCGCCCCACACCCAGCCGCTCACGCTGCCCGAGGCGATGCCCGCCAGGTAGGCGCCGATGTTGCAGCCGCCGGCGAGTCGGGCGCCGATACCCATCAGGACGCCGCCGAGCACCGAGGCGACCGCCGTGCGCCACGGGATGCCGCGGTGCAGCGCCCAGGTGCCGCCGAGCGCGGCGGCGACGGCCGCGCCGATCATGATGCCGATGTCGGTGAGGCTGTTCTTGTCGGCCAGGACGGACCCGGCCAGCATGTCGGCGTTGCCGGGCTGCTGCCAGAACGACCAGGTCTCCGGGTGTCCGCCGAGGGCGCGCACCAGTTCCGAGCCCCAGAGGCTGAAGGCGCTGGTGACGCCCCAGGCGCCGCCCGAGACCAGCAGCACGCCCGCGCCGAGCACGGCCAGCGCCAGGGCGCCGACGGCCAGCGGCCAGGAGCCGCGCAGGGCGCGGACGGCGGCGGTGCGCGCGGAGGGGACGGGGCCGAGCGGCGGCGGGTTGCGGCGGGCCTGGACGCGGCGGGAGACGAAGACCACGACGAGCAGCGCGGCGATCGTCACGGCCCAGGAGCCGAACCAGCCGATGTGGTCGGAGAGGACGACCGGGTCCCAGGCCGGGAGGTCCTTCCAGAGGTCGAACTGCCAGGCGGCGAGGGTGGCACCGGCGATGAATCCCGCGAGGGTCAGCACCACCGAGCTCTGTCCCGAGCCGACGGCGAAGAGGGTGCCGGAGGCGCACGCGCCGCCGAGCTGCATGCCGATCGCGAAGAGCGCCGAACCGGCGACGAGTCCCACCCCGAGCGAGCCGCCGGACGGCGCGGGCTGGGAGCCGAACAGGCCGGTGCCGGTGCCGATGACGACCGCGAAGAGCGTCGCGGTCGTGCCGAGGAGCAGCGCGTGCGCCCGCAGTCCGGTGCCGTTGCCGACCGCGACGAGCTGGCGCCAGGCGGAGGTGAAGCCGAACCGGGAGTGGAAGAGGGCGACGCCGAGGCCGAGCCCGAGCAGCAGGAGCACACCGGGCTTGGCGCCGTGCGCGGAGAACACGTAGGCGGACAGGGCCACGGCCAGGACACCGGCCACGACGAGCGGGGTCCGCCGTACCGGGGGCAGCGGTGGCGCGACCGGCCGGGCCGAGGAGGTGGGGGACGGGGTGAACAGCCCGGCGGGCACGCGCGGCGGCGCGGCCGGCCCGGCGGGAGGGGCGGTGGTCACGGATGGTCTCCGGGAAGTGCACAGGGGTGACGGACGGGGCACTGGGCCGCCGACGGCGCGGGTCGTACGGGCGCGGTCGGGACGGGGGGCTCAGCGGCGACAGAGGCCGTCGTCGACGCACCACTCCGAGTTCGCGAACAGCGCGAGACACAGCAAGGGGGCCGATGCAGACATGCGTGCGAATATACGGAAGGAGTGACTCCGCGAGAAACGCCGTCTCACGATGCGAACCCGTTTCTGGGACGGGCGGCCTCGTCACCCGTTCGGAGTACCGGACGGGCGGCGGGCCGGTCCACGGATTGCGGCGGCCGGAGGGCTGGCCTCTGATGAGAGCGCGGTCACGGAAAAGAGCCGGCGCCGGAGCGCGCCGCCCCGTCTCCGCATCCGGTGTCCGTACACCTCCGCACGAGGAGCACAGGCTGATGCCCATCTGCACGACGCGTGACAAGGTCGAGATCTTCTACAAGGACTGGGGCAGCGGGCGCCCCGTCGTCTTCATCCACGGCTGGCCGCTCAACGGCGACGCCTGGCAGGACCAGCTCAAGGCGGTGGCCGACGCGGGCTTCCGCGGTATCGCCCACGATCGGCGGGGGCACGGACGCTCCACCCCGGTGTACGCGGGCTACGACTTCGACACCTTCGCGGACGACCTCTCCGACCTCATCGAGGGTCTCGACCTCCACGACGTGACCCTGGTCGCCCACTCCATGGGCGGCGGCGAACTCGCGCGGTACATCGGCCGCCACGGCACCGGGCGGATCCACTCGGCGGTCCTGCTCTCCGCCGTCACCCCGCTGATGGCGCAGGGCCCGGACAACCCCGAGGGGGTGCCCGCCTCGGTGCTGGACGGCATCAAGGCCGGCATCGTCAAGGAGCGGTCGCAGTTCTGGCAGGAGACGGCGGTCGGGTTCTTCTCCGCGAACCGCGACGGGAACAAGGTCACGCAGGGCAACAAGGACGCGTTCTGGTACATGGCCATGCAGCAGACCATCACCGGTGGCGTCGACTGCGTGGACGCCTTCGGCTACACCGACTTCCGCGAGGACTGCCGGAAGTTCGACGTGCCGACGCTCATCGTGCACGGCGACGACGACCAGGTCGTACCGATCGACGCCACCGCCCGCAAGGCCGCGCAGCTCATCCCCGGCGCCACGCTGAAGGTGTACGAGGGCGGCTCGCACGGCATCGCGATGGTCCAGGGCGACAAGGAGCGGTTCAACCGGGACCTGCTGGAGTTCCTCAACGGCTGAACCGGCGGCCACCGGGCCGTCTCCCGCCGCTCCGCATGCGCGCCGCCGGTGCCGACCGCACGCTGGTCACATGAGTGCGACCCATCCGGTGACGGTGTACCCGCCTGACGACGACGGAGGCCGTCGCGTGCGTGTGGACGGCGAGATCCTCGGCCGCGCCTACAGCGTGTCCGACGTCGCCCGTCTGCTCCAGCAGGCCGGGCTGCAGGGCTGGGACGAGATGGACGTCGTCCGCTCCCGCCTGATCGAGTGGCGGGGCGGCGACCCCTCCGAGTGGGCCTAGGAACGTCGGGCGGGCCGCTCCCCCGCGCCGTCCGACCGGTCCGGTGGCCCACCCCCCTGCGAGCGGTCCGGTGTCCCGTCCCCCTGCGCGCGGGCGGCGGACCGGCGGCAGGAGACGACCACGACGAGGGGCCAGGCGGACTGAGCGGTGGTCACCAGCCGCTCGGCGAGCCCCGCCGCGCCGCCCCGCTGCATCGCGACCATGAACCAGATCCCGCCGGCGGTCATCGCGACGCTCACGGCGATCGCGGGGACGGGGCGCAGCGCCCAGGGAACGGGGGTCGGGCGCGCCCCGGCGCCCGTGCCGGACGCCGCTCCCGGCCGTGCCACCAGCAACGGCCACGCCGTCAGCAGGGTGAACCCGATCGCGGCGGCCGTGCCGTGGCTCAGCGACCCGCCGCTGGCCGGGGCGGGGAGCAGGACCACCAGGAACGCCGCCAGCCCGCCGCCGCCCAGGGCCAGGCGCCCTGCCGTCGGCACCGTGCGCAGGCCCCACGCGGTGAGCAGGTGGCAGACGCCCAGGGCCAGGAACGCCCCGGTCATCACCCAGTAGCCGGGCGTCCCGTACGCCCCGAGGACGCTGATCGTCTGGGTGAGGGGGTCGTAGGCCGGTCCCTCCGGCAGCGCGGCGAGCGTCCACCCCGCGATGAGCGCGGCCGGCGCGCACCCGGAGGAGACCAGGGCCCAGCTGGGAACATTTCGCACCGGATCACCATAAAGCGCCGGTCAGCCGGCTCCGTTCAGGGACGCCAGCCGTACTGCGGGGGTATCCGGACGTCGCCGCCGAGTTCGCGGGCGGCGCGCCGGGCCCAGGTGGGTTCGCGCAGCAGCTGCCGGCCGACCAGGATCGCGTCGGCCTCTCCGGCGGCGAGGATCTTCTCCGCCTGGCCGGGGTCGGTGATCTCCCCGACGGCCGCCACCGCCATCTCCGTCTCCCGCTTGATCCGCGCGGCGAACGGGACCTGGTAGCCGGGCCCGACGGGGATGGTCACGCCGTCCGCGTTGCCGCCGGTGGAGACGTCCATCAGGTCCACGCCGTGCTCGGTGAGGACGCGGGCGAGCGCGACGGTCTCGTCCGGGGTCCAGCCGCCCTCCTGGAGCCAGTCGGTGGCGGAGACGCGGAAGAACAGCGGGAGGTCGTCCGGCCAGACCTCGCGCACGGCGTCGACGACCTCGACGGCGTAGCGGATGCGACCGTCGAAGCCGCCGCCGTAGCGGTCGGTGCGCCGGTTGCTGTGCGGGGAGAGGAAGTTGCCGATCAGGTAGCCGTGGGCGCCGTGGATCTCGACGGCCTGGAACCCGGCGGCCAGCGCCAGCCGGGCCGAGGCGCGCCAGCTGTCGAGGCTGTCGGCGATCTCCTGGAGGGTCAGCTCGTGCGGGACCTTCAGACCGGGGTAGGGCTCGGCGCTGGGGCCGACCGGCGTCCAGCCGTGCTCGTCCGCTCCGACCGGGCGGTCACCCGCCCACGGCTGACTGGTGGACGCCTTGCGCCCGGCGTGGGCGAGCTGGACGGCAGGAACGGTGCCCTGGCTCTTGAGGAAGTCGGTGATGCGGCGCAGCCCGCCGGCCTGCGTGTCGTTCCACAGGCCGAGGTCCTGGGGGGAGATGCGCCCCTCGGGGGCGACGCCGGTGGCCTCCAGGACGATCAGCCCGGTGCCGCCCGCCGCGCGGGCGCCGTAGTGCTGGAAGTGCCAGTCGGTGGCCACGCCCTGGGAGAGACCGTCGGGGGCGGCGGAGTACTGGCACATCGGGGGCATCCACACCCGGTTCGGGACGGTGACCGACCGCAGCTTGTAGGGCTCGAAGAGAGAACTCACCTATGACTCCAGTGGGTTGGGGAAGCGGCACGGGACCGACTTGCTTGCACGCGTCGATATTACCACTTCGACGATACCTGCATACGCAATAGGCCGCGCTTGCAACCAACTGGCGACCGACCCTCTCCCTACATCGCTTTCGCGTCGATCCGACCGGCAATCCTTTCGGTGGACTCCCCCGCCATAAACCTCCCGACCTCCCTCGCCTATTTCGCACACCGACGTTTCCGCATCGGCCCGGCGTTCTAATACATCACCCCTTCGGGTGGCCGTTGCCCGACGTCAGAGGCCCTGCGGGTGACCGGAAAAGGCTCTCCGGCGAGGACGGCCGGAGACCTACCCTTGAGTGCGGCTTACCGCGCGGAACAGGGGGACTGCGGTGCACGGAACGGCCTGGCCGGCGGAGACCGCCGGGAAATACGCCACCGCGGCGACCGCTCCGGCGGGCGCCCCTCTCCCCCGGAGCGCGGCGTGACCGTGGGGGTGCTCCTCGTCGACGACCACCCCCTGTTCCTGCAAGGGCTGCGGGTCGCTCTCGCCGGAGACGACGGGCTGACCGTGGTCGGGGAGGCGGGCACCGGCGAGGACGCGGTGGAGGCCGTCGGACGGCTCGGCCCGGCGGTGCAGGTGGTCCTGATGGATCTGCGGCTGCCCCGGATGCCGGGCGTGGAGGCGATCCGCGCGATCCGCGCGATCACCGCGGGGGATGCCGGCCACCGGCCGCGGGTCCTCGTCGTCTCCCTGTACGAGGACGACGACGAGGTGGTGGCGGCGCTGCGCGCGGGCGCGCACGGTTACGTGGCCAAGGAGGCGTCGCGGGACGAACTCGTGCGTGCGGTACGGACGGTGGCCGAGGGCGGCGCGGTCTTCAGCGCGTCCATCGCCGAGCGCCTGGTCGCCTACTTCTCCGTGATCCACGACGTGCCCGGACGGCTCGCCTTCCCCCAGCTCACCAACCGGGAGCGGGAGATCCTCGACCTGCTGGCCCGCGGGCACACCAACCGGCGTATCGCCCGGCACCTGGTGCTGTCGGACAAGACGGTCCGCAACCACGTGTCCCACATCTTCGCCAAGCTCCAGGTCAGCAACAGGGACGACGCGATGACCCGGGCCCGGGACGCCGGCCTGGGCCGGTGACCGGGCCCGGCGCGGGCTACTCGGCCAGATAGGCGCCGAGCCCGTCCAGCAGCACCGTGCTGCCCTGCTCGGCCATGTCGCGTTCCTCGGCCGTGGCGCAGGTCTGGCTGACGGTGATCCGGGTGCGTCCGCCGGACAGCTCACCGAGTTCGACCGTCATGACCACGGCGGCGGGCGTGCCGCCCGCGTCCATGCCGATCACCAGGCGGCGGCCCTCCTCGACCTCCAGGTAGGACCCGGTCAGGGCGAACCGCGCGCCGTCCGGGGTGACCATCGTCGACTTCCACACGCCGCCGGGCCGCGCGTCCAGTTCCACCGAGCCCTCCACGGCCCCGGCCCACCGCGCGTACTGCTCGTCCGAGGTCCACGCCTGCCACACCCGCCGCGGCGGGACGTCGAGGGTCCGGATCAGTGTGTAGGAGAAACCGCTGTCCGGGGTGGTGTGCTCGGTGCTCATGTGTCGCCTCCTCGTCCCGCCCGCGCGTCGGGCGTCGTGATGGTGGACGGCGCCGGGCGCGGAAAGTCATCGGCGGACCTCCGCACCCGCACAGGGAACTCATCACACGCGTCAACCTGCGGTCAATAGGCAAGTAATTTGCGCTAGTTGCTCAATTAATTGCCGCATCAGGATCACGGAGGGGTACGACCTTCCCCTCTTCACCCCATTCGTCCTGACGGTTCACTCCATGCAAGCAACGCAAGGCGCGCAAGCTGATTTTGACCGGTTCACGACCCTCTTCCGCACCCATTGACAAAGCCTGGACCCCCCACAACTCTGATGACGCGTTTTCCGCAAAAAGCCGACCGAGTTACTCAATTGGCGTGCATCATCATCCGCTCCTCCCCCATGGAACAGAGGACCTCATGAGATGGAGACCCCTCGGCCGCCGGCCGCTGACCTGTGCCGTCCTGGCCGGGCTCATGGCGGCGGGCCTGGCCCCACTCACCCTGGCCGCCCCCGCCCAGGCCGCCCCCGCACGGACCGCGGCCGCCGACACCAACCTCGCGCTCGGCCGTCCGGCCACGGCGGGCGGTTCGCACGGCGAGTACCCCGCCCGTCATGTCACCGACGGCACGCAGGCGTCCTACTGGGAGGGTCCCGCCGGGTCCCTCCCGCAGTGGGTGCAGACCGACCTCGGAACGGCCCGGGACGTCGAACGCGTCGTGCTGAAGCTGCCGTCCGGCTGGGAGGGACGTACCCAGACGCTCTCCGTCCAGGGCAGCGCCGACGGTTCCTCCTTCCGCACCCTGGCCGCGTCGGCCGCCCGCGCCTTCGACCCGGCGAGGGCGAACACCGTCGCCGTCGACCTCGCCGACGCCGCCGACGTCCGCCACGTCCGGGTGCACATCACCGGCAACACCGGCTGGAACGCGGCGCAACTCGCCGAGTTGGAGGTGTACGGCGAGGAGCCCACCACCGAGCCGCCCACCGGTACCGACCTGGCCCGCGGCAAGCCCGTCGAGGCCACCTCCTCGACGCAGAACTACGTCGCCGCCAACGCCAACGACGGTTCCACCGCCACCTACTGGGAGGCCGCGGGCCACCCGGCCGACCTCACCGTGAAGCTGGGCTCGGACGCGGACGTCACCGGTGTCGTCGTCAAGCTCAACCCCGACCCGGCCTGGTCGGCCCGTACCCAGTCCGTCCAGGTGCTGGGCCGCGCGGCGGCGGCGAGCGGCTTCACCTCCGCCCGGGACCGCGCCGACTACGCCTTCGGCCCGGCCACCGGCAACACGGTGACGATCCCGGTCAGCGGCCGCTGGGCGGACGTACGGCTGAGGTTCTTCGCCAACACCGGCGCGCCCGGCGGCCAGGTCGCCGAGTTCCAGGTCGTCGGCACGGCCGCGCCCGCGCCCGATCTGACCGTCACGGGGCTCGACTGGTCGCCCGCCGACCCCGGTGAGCGGGACGCGGTGACCGTCCACGCCACCGTCCGCAACGCCGGGACCGCGCGGTCGGCCGCGACGGCCGTCGAGGTCTCCGTGGAGGGCACGGTCGCCGGGAGCGGGGAGGTGCCCGCCCTCGAACCGGGCGCGTCCGCCGAGGTCGCCGTCGCCACCGGGACCCACGCGGCCGGGAACTACGCCGTCTCCGCGGTGGTCGATCCCCGGAACACGGTGACCGAACTGGACGACACCAACAACAGCCGCAACGCCTCCGACCGGCTGGTCGTCGGCCGGGCACCCGGTCCCGACCTGGAGGTCCGCTCGATCACCGGCGACCCGGCCGATCCGGCCGTGGGCGCCCGGGTCTCCTTCACCGTCGCCGTGCACAACCGCGGCACCACCGCGGCGGCGGCCGGTTCGGTCACCCGCCTCCAGGCCGGCACCACCACCCTGGACGGCACCACCGGCCGGATCGAACCCGACGCCACGGTGAACGTGCCCGTCACCGGTACCTGGACGGCCACCGCGGGCGGCGTCGTCCTCACCGCCACCGCCGACGCCACCGGCGTGGTGGACGAGACGAACGAGGACAACAACGTCCGCACCGAGTCCCTCGTCGTCGGCCGCGGCGCCGCCGTGCCGTACACCGAGTACGAGGCGGAGGACGGCCGGTACGAGGGCACCCTGCTCACGGCCGACGCCGAGCGGACCTTCGGGCACACGAACTTCGGCACCGAGTCCTCGGGCCGCGCCTCGGTCCGGCTCGACTCCACCGGCGACCACGTCGAGTTCACCTCCACGACGTCCACCAACTCCGTCGTCGTGCGCAACTCCGTCCCGGACGCCGCGGGCGGCGGTGGCGCGGACGCCTCGATCAGCCTGTACGCCGACGGACAGTTCGTGCGGAAGCTGACCCTGTCGTCGAAGCACAGCTGGCTGTACGGCACCACCGACGACCCGGAGGGGCTCACCAACCGGCCCGGCGGCGACGCGCGGCGGCTCTTCGACGAGTCCCACGCGCTGCTGCCGAAGACCTACCCGAGCGGCACGACGTTCCGGCTCCAGCGGGACGCGAGCGACTCGGCCGCCTACCAGGTCATCGACCTGATCGACCTGGAGCAGGTCGCGCCGCCCGCCGCCAAGCCCGCGAACTGCGTCTCGATCACCGAGTACGGGGCCGTCCCGGGCGACGGGCTCGACGACACCGACGCCTTGCAGCGGGCCGTCACCGCCGACCAGAACGGCCAGATCCCCTGCGTGTGGGTGCCGGCCGGGCAGTGGCGCCAGGAGCAGAAGATCCTCACCGACGACCCGCAGAACCGCGGCCAGTACAACCAGGTCGGCATCCGCGACGTCACGATCCGCGGCGCGGGCATGTGGCACTCGCAGTTCTACACGCTCACCCCACCGCACGAGGCGGGCGGCATCAACCATCCGCACGAGGGCAACTTCGGCTTCGACATCGACGACAACACCCAGATCTCCGACATCGCGATCTTCGGCTCCGGCACCATCCGGGGCGGTGACGGCAACCACGAGGGCGGGGTCGGCCTCAACGGCCGCTTCGGCGAGAACACGAAGATCACCAACGTGTGGATCGAGCACGCCAACGTCGGCGTCTGGGCCGGCCGCGACTACTCCGACATCCCCGAGCTGTGGGGCCCCGGCGACGGCCTGGAGTTCACCGGCGTCCGCATCCGCGACACCTACGCCGACGGCATCAACTTCGCCAACGGCACCCGCGACTCCACCGTCCACAACTCGTCGTTCCGCAACACCGGCGACGACTCCCTCGCGGTGTGGGCCAGCAAGTACGTGAAGGACACCGCCGTGGACGTCGGCCACGACAACCACTTCCGCAACAACACCATCCAGCTGCCGTGGCGGGCCAACGGGATCGCCGTGTACGGCGGCCACGGCAACACCATCGAGAACAACATCGTGTCCGACACCATGAACTACCCCGGCATCATGCTCGCCACCGACCACGACCCGCTGCCCTTCTCGGGCCGGACCCTGGTCTCCGGCAACGCCCTCCACCGGACGGGCGGCGCGTTCTGGAACGAGGACCAGGAATTCGGCGCGATCACCCTGTTCGCCCAGGGCCAGGACATCCCGGGGATCACCATCGAGGACACGGAGATCCACGACTCGACGTACGACGGCATCCAGTTCAAGACGGGGGGCGGCGCCATGCCGGACGTCGAGATCACCGATGTGCGCATCGACGGGTCGCGGAACGGCTCCGGCATCCTCGCGATGAGCGGTGCCCGGGGCAGCGCCACCCTGACGGACGTCACGATCACCGACTCCGCCGAGGGGGACGTGCTCATCGAACCGGGCTCCCGGTTCACGATCACGGGGACACCGCAGGGCGCTGCCGACCGGCGCCGGACCGGCTGATCCGCTGCTACGACCGGCCCGGGGGAGATCACCGTCTCCCCCGTGCCACCATTCATCCCATGCTGGAAGCCGAATCCGCCTCCGCGCGCTCCCCACGGCCCGCCCCCGCACCGCCGCCCCCGGCGGCCGGGGCCGATGCCTGGGTGCGGCGCGCGGCCACCGTCCCCGCGGCCGACGGCTACCCGTCCGTCGACGAGCTGCTCGACCGCTTCCGGGAGCTGGCCGGCCGCCATCCGGGGCTGGTGACCGAACGCCGCATCGGCACCTCGACACTGGGCGATCCGATCCCCTGTTTCGTCATCGCCGACGACGACGGGGGGCGCGACGACTACGTCGTCGTGGGCGGCGTCCATCCCAACGAACCGGTCGGCGCGGTGACCGCCCTGCACCTGGCCACCACGCTGTGCGAGGACGCCGGGCTGCGCACGCACTTCGGCGGCGCCTGGCACATCGTGCCCTGCGTGGACCCGGACGGGGCCCGCCTCAACGAGGGGTGGTTCGCCCGGCCCGCCGACAAGCGCGCCTACGGACGCCACTTCTACCGACCGGCCGGCCGCGAACAGGTCGAGTGGACGTTCCCCTTCGCCTACAAGGACGCGTACTTCGACCGGGTGCTCCCGGAGACCCTGGCACTGATGCGGCTGCTGGACGACACCCGCCCGCGCTTCCTCACCACCCTGCACAACTCCGAGGCGGGCGGCGTCTACTACTACGTCAACCGGCCCGCACCCGAGCTGTACGCCGCCCTCGCCGCCGTCCCCGCCTCCCTCGGACTGCCACTGGCGACCGGCGAACCCGAGGCCGCCCACACCCCCCGGTACGCTCCGGCCGTCCACGGCTGCATCGACATGCGGGACGCCTACGACCACCTGGAGAGCCTCGGCGTCGACGCCGCCGCCAGGATCGGGGGCGCGTCCAGTGCCGCGTACGCCGAGCGGTACGGCACCTTCTACTTCGTGACCGAGGTGCCGCACTTCGCCCACCCGGACGCCGACGACGACACCCCCACCGGGGAGCGCCACGCCGACGTGGTCCGGCGCCGGGCCCTGGCCCTGAGCGAGACGGGCGCCTTCCTCGGCCGTGTCCTCGACGCCGCCCGGCCCCACCTGACCGTCCGCTCGCCGTTCCTGCGGGCGGTGGAGGACTTCGTCCCCTCGCTCCCCGAGCTGGCCGCCCTGGAGTCGGCCCGCGCCGACGGACTTCCCGACCGGCCCGCCACCGTCGCCGAGGCGTACGACTGCGCGGCGAGCGTGCACAGCTTCCGCATCCGCTTCGGCGGGATGCTGCTGCGCGCCCTGGAGGCCGAGGTACGGGCCGGCACGGCGACGATCGAGGTCCGCCGCCACCACCGGGAGCTGCTCGCCGCCTACGAGGTGTGGGAGCGCGAGGCGGCACCGGTCACCGGCGAGCCCCTCCCGATCGCGACGCTGGCCGGGGCGCAGTACGGCGCGCTGCTCGCCGCCGCCGACCACGCCCGTACCGAGGAGTCCCGCTGACGGTCCGCGTCCGGTAAGGCGTACGCACGGCCCAGCCCAGTCCAGTCCAGTCCAGTCCAGTAGTTCAGCACAACCCAGCACAGCCCAGACCAGACCGCGGCCACCGGCCACCGGCCACCGTGCCCGCGCGATCCCCGGAGGAGCCCGTGCCGACCACCGCGCCCACCACGTCCACCGCCGCGCCGCCGCTCACCCTGGTCCGGGTCCGGCTCGGGGCGGGCGGCCCGCTCAGCGACGTACGGATCGAGGACGGTCTCGTCACGGCCGTCCACGGCCCGGGTGAGGCGCCGCGTGCCCCGGGCGAGCGCCTCGACCTGGACGGCCGGACGCTGCTGCCCGGCCTCTGGGACGCGCACGTGCACATGGTCCAGTGGGCGGGGGTGCGCCGCCGGCTCGACCTGTCCGGTGCCGCCTCCGCCCGGTCGGCCGCCGACGCGGCGGGCGCGCGGGCCGCCGCCCTGCCCGCCGGGGAGACGCTGGTCGGCTACGGCTTCCGCGACGGGCTGTGGCCGGACGCCCCCGACAAGCGGCTGCTGGACGCGGTCACCGGGGACCGGCCCGCGCTGCTGATCGGCGCCGATCTGCACAGCGCCTGGCTGAACTCGGCCGCCCTCGCCGCCGCCGGGCACGGCGACCACCCGACGGGGCTGCTGCGGGAGGGCGCGTGCATGCGGGCGGTCGCCGACCTCACCGCCGTGTCCGACGAGGTCACCGACGGGTGGGTGCGGGAGGCGTGCGCCGCGGCGGCGGCCCGCGGGGTGACCGGCGTCATCGACTTCGAGTACGCCGACAACGTCACCGACTGGACCCGCCGGGCGCACGCCGCTCCGCTGTCGCTGCGGGTGGCGGCGTCGATCTGGCTCCCGCAGCTGGACGCGGCGATCGCCCGGGGACTGCGCACCGGCCAGGTCCTGGACGCGCCCGGCGGACTGCTCCGGGTGGGACCGTTCAAACTGCTCAGCGACGGCTCGCTCAACACCCGTACGGCGCTGTGCCACGACGCCTACCCCGGCCTGGAACCGGATGCTCCCGGCGCGCGCGGCCTGGCGGAGGTGAGCCCGGCGGAGCTGGTCGCGCTGCTGCGCCGTGTCTCCGCGCACGGCATCGTGCCCGCGGTGCACGCGATCGGCGACCGGGCCAACGAGATCGCGCTGGACGCGTTCGAGGCGGTGCGCTGCCACGGCCGCGTCGAACACGGCCAGTTGCTGGCCGCGAAGGACGTCCCGCGCTTCGCCGCGCTGGGCGTCACCGTCGGGGTGCAACCCACCCACGCCGTGGACGACCGGGACGTGGCCGAGCGGCACTGGGCCGGCCGGACGCACCGGGCCTACGCCTTCGCCGACCTGCTGCGGGCGGGGGCCGTGCTGGAGCTGGGCTCGGACGCCCCGGTCGCGCCGCTCGACCCGTGGCTGACCCTCGCGTCGGCGGTCACCCGGACCGCCGGCGGGCGCCCGCCGTTCCACCCCGAGCAGCGCATACCGGTGGCCGACGCGCTCGCGGCCTCCGCCCGCGGCCGGCGCCTCGTCCGGGTCGGCGACCCGGCCGACCTGGTGGTGACCGACGCCGATCCGCTGGACAGCGCGGCACGGGAGCTGCGGGAGATGCCGGTCCACGCCACGCTCGTGGCCGGTGCCTTCACGCACCGGCCCCCGTCCTGACCCCGTACCGGAGGCGGCCGTGCCTCACCCTCCGTAGTACCGGAACTGGCGCATCCAACTTGGTACCCCGCACCGGTACCGTCTCCTCCGCCGGGAGGTCTACGGTGGATCGAGACCGCCCGGCCGCCACGGCCGTGTGCCGTCGAGGTCCCCGGCCCCCGGACGCGTAACGGACCCGTACCGCAAGGAGGCCGTTCCGGCGCCCCTCACCCCGGCCGCCCGCTCCCCCACCCGCACACGGAGTCGCACTTCAGGACGGCCGGTCCCGTGCCGCCGACAACACGGGGCCGGCCCGAAGCCCTTCCGGCTCGTTCGAGCCGGGCCCTCTTCCGCGGGCCCGGTGCCGGAGGGGCACGCACGGTGTCGCGCGTGAGGCACGGCGACGCTGTGCACGGCCGCCGCCGGTCATCCGGTGTCCCGCGCCCCGGCGGCGGCTCCTTCGGCACGGACACCTGTCTGAATCGTCGCAGCGGAAACGGTCCGGCGCAGTCGGACCGGAACATTCCCCTGTACAGCTTCGGCCGTCGCGTTTCCGTTCCTCGGTCACGGCGGCACCGGCGGACGGCGGAGCTTCCCGGGGGTCAGTCGCCCGGGTCGCCGAGGCGGCCGAGGGCGCGCGGTGCCGAGAGCGCGGCCCGGCCGCCCG
>NZ_JAVRHI010000406.1:0-24997 GCF_034105845.1 Streptomyces sp. CRN 30
CAACGCCCACAAGAAGCGCCGGGCGATCCTCGAGCAGGCCTCCGGCTACCGCGGTCAGCGTTCGCGCCTGTACCGCAAGGCCAAGGAGCAGGTCACCCACTCGCTGGTCTACAACTACAACGACCGCAAGAAGCGCAAGGGCGACTTCCGTCAGCTGTGGATCCAGCGCATCAACGCCGCTGCCCGCGCCAACGGCATCACGTACAACCGCTTCATCCAGGGTCTGAAGGCCGCGAACGTCGAGGTCGACCGCAAGATCCTGGCCGAGCTGGCCGTCAACGACGCCGGTGCGTTCGCCGCGCTCGTCGAGGTCGCCCAGAAGGCGCTCCCGAGCGACGTCAACGCGCCGAAGGCCGCGTGACGCCGCACTCGCTGAAGAGCCGACGTGAACGGACCCGCAGGCCGCACCGGCCTGCGGGTCCTGTTGCGTCGGTGAACCACCGACTCCGCCGAACCGCAAGGTGAACCGCATGCCACCCGCCACCCCCGAGCTGATCTCCCCCCGCTCGCCCCGCGTGTCCGCCGCGCGGCGGCTCGCCAAGCGGAACTTCCGGGGGAAGGAGCGGCTGTTCCTCGCGGAGGGGCCGCAGGCCGTGCGGGAGGCGGCCGGGCACCGGACCGGGGACGCCTCCTCCCCGCTCGTCGAGCTGTTCGCCACCGTGGAGGCCGCGGAGCGGTACGCCGACATCATCGGCGAGGCCCGCGCCGCCGGCGCCCGGGTGCACCTCGCGGACGAGGAGGTGATCGCCGACATCTCCACCACCGTGACCCCGCAGGGACTGGTCGGGGTGTGCCGGTTCCTCGACACGTCCTTCCAGGAGATCCTGCGGGCGCGCCCCCGGCTCGTCGCCGTCCTCGCCAACGTCCGGGACCCCGGCAACGCGGGCACCGTGCTGCGCTGCGCCGACGCGGCCGGAGCCGAGGCCGTGATCCTCACCGATGCCTCCGTCGACCTCTACAACCCCAAGGCCGTACGGGCCTCCGTGGGCTCCCTCTTCCACCTGCCCGTCGCCGTGGGCGTGCCCGTCGAGGAGGCCGTCGCGGGGCTGCGGGACGCCGGTGTCCGGGTCCTCGCCGCCGACGGTGCCGGAGCGCACGACCTCGACGAGGAACTGGACGCGGGCACCATGGGTACCCCCACCGCCTGGGTCTTCGGCAACGAGGCCTGGGGTCTGCCGGAGGAGACCCGGGCGCTCGCCGACGCCGTCGTCCGCGTCCCCCTGCACGGAAAGGCCGAGAGCCTGAACCTCGCGACCGCCGCCGCCGTATGTCTCTACGCGTCGGCCCGCGCCCAGCGCGGTCCCGGAGGGTGCCGCTCCGTCACCGGCGGCTAGTAGGGTGACGGGCCCGGGGACGCCACCGGGCCCTCGGCCCGGGGCGCTCTCGAACAGATCTCCGCGGCGTCGCGACGCCGGACGAGAGGTGGGGACACGGGGATGAGCGTCGGCACGGGCAGAGCGCCGGGGGCAGCGGACGTGCGCACCAGGGCCACGGCCCGGCACGGGGATCCCGCCGGGCTCGGCGTCGACCCCGACGACCTCCCGGACGGTCTCGTCGTCGCCGACGAGCACGGCCGGGTCGTCTGCTTCAACGCCGCCGCCGAGCGCATCACCGCCGTACCGGCCGCGGAAGCCCTCGGGCAGCGGCTGGAGAAGGCCCTGCCGCTGGAGGACCTGGAGGGCCGCCGCTGGTGGCAGCTGACCGATCCGTACGGCGGCCTCGCCATCCGGGCCGGACAGCCCGAGCGGAACCTGCTGCTGCCCGGCGGGCGCGAGGTGCTGGTGTCGGCGCGCTACGTGCGCACCGCGCCCACCGGCCCCGTCCGCCGCGTCGTCGTCGCCCTCCGCGACACCGAGGCCCGCCGCCGCACCGAACGCAGCCACGCCGAGCTGATCGCCACCGTCGCCCACGAACTGCGCTCGCCGCTCACCTCCGTCAAGGGCTTCACCGCCACCCTGCTCGCCAAGTGGGAACGGTTCACCGACGACCAGAAGAAGCTCATGCTGGAGACCGTCGACGCCGACGCCAACCGCGTCACCCGGCTCATCGCCGAACTGCTCGACATCTCCCGCATCGACTCGGGACGGCTGGAGGTGCGCCGCCAGCCCGTCGACATCGGCGCCGCCGTCGGCCGGCACATCCAGGCGTACGTGGCCGCCGGCCAGAGTGCCGACCGGTTCCTGCTCCGCATCGAGCAGCCGTTGCCCGCGCTGTGGGCCGACCCCGACAAGATCGACCAGGTGCTCAGCAACCTGCTGGAAAACGCCGTGCGCCACGGCGAGGGAACTGTCACGATCGACATCACGCCCTCGGTGTCCCCGCGCGAGGGGGACGACGAGAACAGCGCCACGTCGGTCACCGTGAGCGACGAGGGCCCCGGCATCCCGGAGGAGTCCATGAACCGCGTCTTCACCCGCTTCTGGCGGGGCAGCAAGCGCGGCGGCACGGGCCTCGGGCTGTACATCGTCAAGGGCATCGTCGAGGCCCACGGCGGCACCATCACGGTCGGCCGCGCCCAGGCCGGCGGCGCCGAGTTCCGATTTACCCTGCCCGTGGGCACCCCGGCGTACCTGCAGTGACGCCGGCGGGGGCCACGGGCTCCTCGCGTCCCGGCGGCGGGAGAGCCGCCCTCACCCCGTTAGACTCGTCCTTTGGCACCTTCGCGTCCGCAGTCGACCACGGCCGTCAGCGTCAGACACGCCCACGAGTCACGACGGGGACCTTCAACCAGCCAAACCGGAAGCACGGGAAGAGATGTCGGCACCCAATAAGTCGTACGACCCTGTCGAGGTCGAGGCGTTGAAACCGGAAGAGATCGAGCGCATGCGGGACGAGGCGCTCGCCGCCTTCGCCGCCGCGGGCTCCCTCGACGCGCTCCAGGAGGCGAAGGTCGCCCACACCGGCGGCACCTCGCCGCTGGCGCTCGCCAACCGCGAGATCGGCGCCCTGCCCCCGCAGGCCAAGGCCGAGGCGGGCAAGCGGGTCGGACAGGCCCGCGGCGCCGTGAACAAGGCCCTCGCGGCCCGCCAGGCCGAGCTGGAGGCGGAGCGCGACGCGCGCGTGCTGGTCGAGGAGGCCGTGGACGTCACGCTGCCGTACGACCGCGTGCCGGCCGGCGCCCGGCACCCGCTCACCACCCTCTCGGAGCGCATCGAGGACATCTTCGTGGCCATGGGCTACGAGGTCGCCGAGGGCCCCGAGGTCGAGACGGAGTGGTTCAACTTCGACGCGCTCAACATCGGCCCGGACCACCCGGCGCGCGGCGAGGCCGACACCTTCTTCGTCGAGGGTCCCGCGGGCGGCACCGAGTCCGGCGTCGTGCTGCGCACCCACACCTCGCCGGTGCAGGCCCGCTCCCTGCTCGCCCGCGAGCTGCCGGTCTACGTGATCTGCCCCGGCCGCGTGTACCGCACCGACGAGCTGGACGCCACCCACACCCCCGTCTTCCACCAGGTCGAGCTGCTCGCCGTGGACGAGGGCCTGACCATGGCCGACCTCAAGGGGACCCTGGACCACATGGTCCGGTCGTTGTTCGGCGCGGGCATGAAGACCCGGCTGCGGCCGAACTTCTTCCCCTTCACCGAGCCGTCCGCCGAGATGGACATGCTCTGCTACGTCTGCAAGGGCGCCTCCGTCGGCAACCCCGACCGGCCCTGCCGCACCTGCTCCAGCGAGGGCTGGATCGAGCTCGGCGGCTGCGGCATGGTCAACCCGCGGGTGCTCACCGCCTGCGGCGTCGACCCCGAGAAGTACAGCGGATTCGCCTTCGGGTTCGGCATCGAGCGGATGCTGATGTTCCGCCACAACGTCGAAGACATGCGAGACATGGTCGAGGGTGACGTCCGGTTCACCCGGCCGTTCGGGATGGAGATCTGATGCGGGTCCCGCTTTCTTGGCTGCGGGAGTACGTCGACCTGCCGGCCACGGAGACCGGTCGTGACGTGCAGGCCAAGCTCATCTCGGCCGGCCTGGAGGTCGAGACCGTCGAGCAGCTCGGCGCCGGCCTCAAGGGCCCGCTGGTCGTGGGCCAGGTGCTGACCATCGAGGAGCTGGAGGGCTTCAAGAAGCCGATCCGCTTCTGCACCGTCGACGTCGGCACGGCCAACAGCACCGGTGAGCCCCAGGAGATCGTCTGCGGCGCCCGCAACTTCGCCGTCGGCGACAAGGTCGTCGTCGTCCTCCCGGGCGCCGTGCTGCCCGGCGACTTCGCGATCGCCGCGCGCAAGACGTACGGCAGGGTCTCGCACGGCATGATCTGCTCCGGCGACGAGCTGGGCATGGGGGACGACGGCAGTGGCGGCATCATCGTGCTGCCGCCCGAGACCGAGGTCGGCCGCGACGCCATCGAGCTGCTCGAGCTGGTCGACGAGGTCCTCGACATCGCCGTCACGCCGGACCGCGGCTACGCCCTGTCGCTGCGCGGTGTCGCCCGTGAGGCCGCCACCGCCTACGGCCTGCCGCTGCGCGACCCGGCGCTCATCGACGTCCCGGGGCCGAACGCGTACGGCTACCCGGTGAAGATCGCCGACCCGATGGGCTGCGACCGCTTCACCGCCCGCACGGTCAGCGGCCTCGACCCCGAGGCCCGTACCCCGATCTGGCTCCAGCGCCGGCTGCAGAAGGCGGGCATGCGCCCGATCTCGCTCGCCGTCGACGTCACCAACTACGTGATGCTGGAGCTCGGCCAGCCGCTGCACGCCTACGACCGCAACCTGGTCCAGGGGGCCATCGGCGTGCGCCGCGCCGAACAGGGCGAGAAGCTCACCACGCTGGACGGCGTCACGCGCACCCTGGACGCCGAGGACCTGGTCATCACCGACGAGCGCGGTCCCATCGGCCTCGCGGGCGTGATGGGCGGCGCCAACACGGAAATCGGGGAGGGCGACGCCGCCACCACCGAGGTCGTCGTCGAGGCCGCGCACTTCAACGCGGTCTCCGTGGCCCGCACGGCCCGCCGCCACCGGTTGTCGTCGGAGGCGTCCCGCCGCTTCGAGCGCGGGGTCGACCCGCAGGCCGCGGCCGCCGCCGCGCAGCGCACCGTCGACCTGCTGGTGCTGCTCGCGGGCGGCACCGCCGACGCCGGTGTCACCGAGGTCGTCGCGCCCTCCGCGCCGCACACGATCGCCATCCCGGCGGACCACCCGGACAAGGTGGCGGGCGTGGCGTACGGCCGCGAGACCGTCGTCCGGCGGCTCCAAGAGGTCGGCTGCGACGTGTACGGGCAGGACGAACTGCTCGTCACCGTGCCGTCCTGGCGGCCCGACCTCACCGACCCGAACGACCTGGCGGAGGAGGTCATCCGCCTGGAGGGCTACGAGAACCTGCCCTCCACGCTGCCGAGGCCGCCGGCCGGCCGCGGCCTCACCCGCCGGCAGCGGCTGCACCGCCGGGTCGGCCGCGTCCTGGCCGGTGCCGGTTACGTCGAGGCGCTGAACTACCCGTTCGTCGGCGAGCAGGTCTTCGACCAGCTGGGCCTGGCGGCCGACGACCCGGCCCGCCGCGTCGTCAAGCTGGTCAACCCGCTGAGCGACGAGGAGCCCGCGCTGCGCACGTCGCTGCTGCCGGGGCTGCTCGGCGCGCTGCGCCGCAACGACGGCCGCGGTGGCCACGACCTGGCACTTTTCGAGACCGGTCTGGTCTTCTTCCCGGCCACCGGTGAGCAGCGCGTCGCCGCGCAGCTCCCCGTCGACCGGCGTCCCACCGACGAGGAGATCGCGGAGCTGGACGCGGCGCTGCCCGTGCAGCCGCGGCACGTGGCCGTCGTCCTCGCGGGCTCCCGCGAGCTGCCCGGCTGGTGGGGCAAGGGCCGGCCAAGCGACTGGGCCGACGCGGTCGAGGCCGCCCGGACCGTGGCCCGCGAGGCCGGTGCCGAGCTGATCGTCCGGAACGGGCAGTACGGGCCGTGGCACCCCGGCCGGTGCGCCGAGCTGGCGGTCGTCGTCGACGGCGCCGAGCGGGTCGTCGGCCACGCGGGCGAGCTGCACCCGCGCGTCTGCAAGACCCTGGGCCTGCCCGCGCGCACCAGCGCGATGGAGCTGGACCTGGACGCCCTGGAGCAGGTGGGCGAGGACGTCCCGCAGGCGCCGCGCATCTCCTCCTACCCGGTCGCCACCCAGGACGTCGCCCTGGTCGTCGACGGGGCGGTGCCGCACGCGGACGTCGAGGCCGCGCTGCGCGAGGGCGCCGGGGAGCTGCTGGAGTCCATCCGGCTGTTCGACGTGTACGAGAACGCGGAGCAGCTCGGCGAGGGCCGCAAGTCCCTCGCGTACGCGCTGCGCTTTCGCGCGGCCGACCGCACCCTGACCGTCGATGAGGCCTCCGCGGCCCGCGACGCGGCCGTCGCACTGGCGGCCGGGCGTACGGGGGCGGTGCTGCGGGGGTAGCTCCGCTGGTTCTCCGGTGATGTCGCGGGGGGCTGTGGGACGGGTCGGACGGCTGAGGTCGGCCGGGGTTCGTCGCGCAGTTCCCCGCGCCCCTTTTTGGTGGGGCTGTGGGGCGGTGTGGAGGGCTGAGGTGGGTCGGGGCTGGTTGCGCAGTTCCCCGCGCCCCTTTTTGGTGGGGCTGTGGGGCGGTTTGGACGGCTGAGGTTTGCTGGGGCTGGTCGCGCAGTTCCCCGCGCCCCTTATTGGGCGGACGGCTGAGGTCGGCTGGGGCTGGTCGCGCAGTTCCCCGCGCCCCTTATCGGTGGGGCTGGGGGTCGGTGTGGATGGTTGGGGGTCGTCGGGGCTGGCGCGCGGTTCCCCGTGTCCGCGCCCCTTTTCTTGGGCGCAACTCCTGCCTCCGGTGCCTCACCAGTCACTTCACTCGTTCGGGTGACAAGTCAGGGCGATTCGGTCCGATCGGGGCAAGTGGTCGGCACAATCGGACCGGCCTCACAAGGCCGTTGCGCGCTGTCAGGGGCCTACATGGGGGGCCATCGGCATGAACCGTCTCAAGGCTGGGGCTCCTCGCACTGTGCGGCCCCGGACGTACTGCTCCTACGTGCTGACCGCGTCGCGCGCCGGGACCCGGCTGCGCACCGCTCTCGAGGGGAAGGACCACCACGCCGACCGGCGGCCGGCCCGGGTGGCGCTCGCCCTCGGTCTGCCCACGGCCTGGGGCGCCACCGCGCTCACGTACAAACTCGTCTGCCCGCTGGCGCAGCAGGACGGGTTCGGGGCCCGGATCGTCACCGGCGCCGTGTTCTTCGCCGTAGGCACCGGTCTCATGCTGCACGTGCGGTGGGCGCTGCTCCGGGAGCTGCGGCAGGCCCGCAGGACCGCCGGGGCCGTGCGGAGCGCGCTGCTGCGCCCGCTGCCCGCCCGGATCGGCGGACTCGCCACCGCCGCCGTCCAGCTCTCCGCCGACCGCGCCGCCGCGGTGGGCGGGGACCTGTACGAGGTGATCGCCACCGACAAGGGCGTACGGGTGGTGATGGGCGACGTGCGCGGCCACGGGCCGGCCGCCATCGGTACCGTCGCCGCGGTGCTCGGCTGCTTCCGCGAGGCCGTGCACGACGAGGCCGAACTGGCGTGGGTGCTCCGGCGGCTCGACCGGGCCCTCGCCCGTCACCTGCGGGAGCGGGCCCGGTCGCAGTCTCCCGTCCCGGGCGCGCACCCGGAGGGCGGGCCGGCCCCCGACAGCCCGGTCGCCGAGGAGTTCGTGACCGTGCTGCTGCTGGAGATCCGCCGCGACGGCGAGGTGCTCGCCCTCAACTGCGGCCACCCCTGGCCCTATCTGCTCACCGCGGACGGCGGGGTGCGCCTCCTCTGCGACGCCGAGCCCCTGCCCCCGCTCGGCCCGTTCCCGCTGCCCGCCGAGCTGCCGGCCACCGACTGCGGTTCCCTGCTGCCCGGCGAGGCGCTGTTCCTGCACACCGACGGCGTGCAGGACGCGCGGGACGCGCACGGCCGGTTCTTCGCCCTGCCCGCCGTGCTCGCCGAGGCCGTGCGGACCCGGCCGCTCACCGCCCGCTCCGTGCTGCGTGCCGTCTTCGCCCAGCTGCTGCGGCACACCAGAGGACGCCCCGCCGACGACGTCACCCTGCTGGTGCTGGGGAACGACGGGTGCCGCGTCGGCCACCAGCCCGGCCCCGCGGTGGCCCGCCCCGTCACCTGACACGGGCTCCGGTCCGGCGGCGCCGTCCGCCCCGCCACCACGGAAGTGTCGGGCAGGCGGCCGGGCGGACGGCGCGTGAGCGGGCCGCCGCGCTGATGCGAGGGGGAGCCGGCGACCCGGCCGGCCTCTTGCGAGGCGTTCCAGTCAACCGGGCCGGAAACCCCGCGCGACAGCGCGCATTCGACCCGGATCCGGGCACTCCGTTCACACCCCGTGTGAACGGATGGGCGTCAATGACCGATTGGGTACTAATCTGACCGCACCGAGAGTCACGGGAGGGCACCCATGCAGCCCAACACTCTGCTCGACGCGATCCTCGACGAAGCAGGGATCTCCCACGCGGGACTGGCGGCCCACGTCAACCAGGCCGGACGCGCCCGCGGTCTGTCACTTCGATACGAGCACACCGCGGTGGCACGCTGGCTGAAGGGCCAGCGCCCGCGCGGCCAGGTGCCCGACCTGATCTGCGAGGTGCTCGCGGCCAGGCTGCACCGCACCGTCGCCCTGGACGACATCGGCCTCGGCGTGCCGGGCGAGCCGGCCACCGCCCACGGCTCGTCGCTGTCCGGTTTCGTCGAGCGGGCCACCGCCCTGTGGCGCTCCGACGAACAGCAGCGCCCGCACCTCCTCGACGCCCCCGCCGTGACCGGCACCCCCGCGGTGATGCCCGTGTGGGAGTGGGAGAACCCGCCGGAGGACGTGGACGTCTCGCGCGGCGGCCGGCACCAGGTCACCCCCGACGACATCGAGATGCTGCGCGCGGCCCGCGCCCACTACGAGCAGCTGTACCGCAAGGCGGGCGGTATCGCTACCCGCGCGCGCATCGTCGGCTTCCTCAACGCCGAGGCCGCCCCGTTGCTGCGCGGCGGCTACACCGACGCCGCCGGCCGCCAGCTGCACCGCGCCACCGGCGGTCTGGTCGCCGTCGCGGGCATCTGCGCGTACGACTCCGACGCCCACGGGCTCGCCCAGCGCTACTTCCACCAGGCCCTCAGGCTCGCCAAGGCCAGCGGCGACCGGGGGCTCGGCGGCTACGTGATCGCGCTACTCGTCAACCAGGCGCTGTTCATGAAGGAGTACCGGCAGGCCGTCGCCTTCGCCGAGGCCGCGCTGCGCGCCGCCGGCCGGCACATCACCCCGGCGCTCGCCTCGGACCTGTACGCGATGCAGGCCAAGGCGTACGCGCACCTGGGCGACGGCAGCAGCGCGCTGTCCTGCATCCGGCGGGCCGAGCGGGCCGCCGAGCGCATCCGGCGCGGCCACGAGCCGGCCGAGACCGGCTATGTCCAGCCCGGTCTGGTCAATGTACAGGTGGCGGAGGCACTGCTGAGCCTCGGCGACCTCGCGGCCGCGGCCGAGCACGCCGCCGCGGCGGTGGACACTCCGGCGCACGACCGGGGCCGCGTCCACCGGCTCGCCATGCTCACCCAGATCGAGCTCCGCCAGGGCAACGCCGACAAGGCGGTGGTGACCGCCGTCCGGATGACCGAGCAGGCCCGGGGGATGGAGTCCCAGCGGCTGCGCGACAGACTGCGGGCGGTGCGCGAGCATCTGGTGCGCAGCGGCTGCGCGGGCACGGCCGAGGCCGCCGAGCTCATCGACGGGGCGCTGCGCGTACCGCTGTAGCGTCGAGCGCGGCTCCGCCGTGCGATCACTGTGCTCCTGCTGACGGGGAACTCCTGCTGCGATATTGCCGCTTACCCGTCGGAAGGTGGCAGAACCGTGCAGTGGTCGAATCTGAACGAACAGACTGTGTACGCAAATCGCTGGTTCAGCGTCAACCTCGCAGATGTCGAACTGCCGGACGGCCGGCATCTCGATCACTTCCTGATACGGCTGCGTCCCGTGGCCGTGGCGACCGTGGTCAACGAGGCGAACGAGGTGCTGCTGCTGTGGCGGCACCGTTTCATCACCGACAGCTGGGGATGGGAGCTGGCCGCGGGCGTCGTCGAGGACGGCGAGGACGTCGCCGCCGCGGCGGCCCGCGAGATGGAGGAGGAGACCGGCTGGCGGCCGGGACCTCTGCGTCACCTGATGAGCGTCGAGCCCTCCAATGGGCTCACCGACGCCCGGCACCACATCTACTGGGCCGACGAGGGAGAGTACGTCGGCCACCCCGTGGACGACTTCGAGTCCGACCGCCGGGAATGGGTTCCCCTCAAACTCGTTCCCGACATGGTCGCCCGCGGTGAGGTCCCGGCCGCCAACATGGCGGCCGCGCTGCTCCTCCTGCACCACCTGAGGTTCGGACAGGACACCCTGCCCTGACGGACAGGCATCCGGCGACGTCAGTGGCCCAGCACCTGCCAGATCGCCACCACGAGCGCGCCCACGGTCGCGAGCGCCGCCACCGTGGGCAGTGGCCAGCGGGTGTGCTCGAGGGCGACGATCCGCGCGCTCAGCTCGTCGATCTCCTTGGCGTTCTGTTCGGCTCGGTGGCTGAGCAGCGTGAGCCGTCCCTCGACGTGGGCATGTCCCACGTCGAGGCGTCGGCGTAACTCCGCGAGTTCACCCTGTACCACGGGCTTCTCGAGGTCGGTGGCCACGTGCCAGCTCCTTTCTGTAGTCGGCCATCGCTGGGATGCGCACTCACAGTGAACCCGGCCGGTGGACACGTGGGGAGCGTGTGTGGAGGGCATATGTGTGCCCGGTGCGCACACGGTGTGTGAATGCCGTGGGCCCGGCACTCGACGAGTGCCGGGCCCACGCGTACCGGGGCGCTCCGCGGAGCTGGTCAGGAGTACGTGTAGAACCCCGACCCCGACTTCCGGCCGAGGCGGCCGGCGTCCACCATGCGCTGCAGCAGCGGGGGAGCCGCGTACAGCGGCTCCTTGTACTCGTCGTACATGCTCTGCGCCACCGAGGCCACGGTGTCCAGGCCGATCAGGTCGGACAGCTTCAGCGGGCCCATCGGGTGGGCGCAGCCCATCTCCATGCCGTTGTCGATGTCCTCGCGGCTGGCGATGCCCGACTCGAACATGCGGACCGCGGAGAGCAGGTACGGGATCAGCAGCGCGTTGACCACGAAGCCCGAGCGGTCCTGGGCGCGGATCGCGTGCTTGCCCAGCACCTTCTCGGTGAACAGCTGCGCCCGGCCGAGCGTGCCCTCGGAGGTGGTGAGCGCCGGGATCAGCTCGACCAGCTGCTGCACGGGCGCCGGGTTGAAGAAGTGGATGCCGATGACGGAGTCCGGCCGCGAGGTGGCGACGGCCAGCCTGACCAGCGGGATGGAGGAGGTGTTGGAGGCGAGGATCGCGTCCGGGCGGGTCACCACCTGGTCGAGCACCTGGAAGATCTCGGTCTTCACCTGCTCGTTCTCGACCACGGCCTCGATCACCAGGTCCCGGTCGGCGAACTCGCCGAGGTCGGTGGTGAAGCTCAGCCGGGCCTGGGCGGCGTCCCGCTCCTCCTCGGTGATCTTGCCGCGCTCGGCCGCCTTGGTGAGGGAGTTGAGCAGCCGGGTCCGGCCGATCTCCAGGGCCTCGCCGGTGGTCTCGGCGACCTTCACGTCCAGACCGGCCCGGGCGCACACCTCGGCGATGCCCGCTCCCATCTGGCCGCAGCCGACCACTCCGACGCGTTCGATGTCGGTCACATCGTCCCTTTCACTGGTCTTCGGGCTGTCAGGCTGTCGCAGGATTCTTCCGTGGTCCGGGCCTGCGCCGAACCTGCACGTTACCCGCGGTGGGCGCTGAGCGGTTTCCGGGGTCGCGCATGGCAGGCTGGCCACCGACACGGCCCGCGACCGGGCGGGCACCAAGCGTTGCGGAGGTGCGGGATGAGGCGGATGTCGCGACGGCTGTTCGCCGCCACGGTGCTCGGCGGACTCGTGACGGCGGGCGACGCGGCCGCCTGGACGGCGTCCGCGCGGAGCGGGGCGGCCGGGCCCGGGTACCGGGCGGAGGAGGGGGAGATGCGGGGAATGTGGGTGGCGACCGTCACCAACCGCGACTGGCCCTCCCGCGCGGGCCTGTCCGCGGACCGCCAGCGGGCGGAGCTCCTCGCCCTGCTCGACGTGGCCGTGGAGCGCCGGCTCAACGCGGTGATGTTCCAGGTGCGTCCCGCGGCCGACGCGTTCTGGCCGTCACCGTACGAGCCCTGGTCGCAGTACCTGACCGGCACCCAGGGCCAGGACCCCGGCTGGGACCCGCTGGGCACGGCGGTCGCCGAGGCGCACGCGCGCGGACTGGAGCTGCACGCCTGGTTCAACCCGTACCGGGTCGCGACCCACACCGATCCGGCGAAGCTGGCGGCCACCCACCCCGCCCGCCGGAACCCCGGCTGGACGGTGCCGTACGGCGGGAAGCTGTACTACAACCCCGGACTGCCCGAGGTCCGCGCCTTCGTGCAGAAGGCGATGCTCGACGCGGTGCGCCGCTACCCCGTCGACGCCGTGCACTTCGACGACTACTTCTACCCGTACCCGGTCGCGGGCCAGGCCTTCGGTGACGACGCGGCGTTCCGGGCGTACGGCGGGGACTTCCCGAGCCGGGCCGCCTGGCGGCGCGGCAACATCGACGCCCTGGTGCGGGAGACGGCGGACGGGATCAGGGGCGTCCGGCCCGGCACCCAGTTCGGGATCAGCCCCTTCGGGGTGTGGCGCAACGCCTCGACCGACCCGCTCGGCTCGGACACGCGCGCGGGCGTGCAGACCTACGACGACCTGCACGCGGACACCCGGAAATGGGTCCGTGAGAACTGGATCGACTACATCTGCCCGCAGCTGTACTGGAACATCGGCCACGAGGCCGCCGACTACGCCGAGCTGCTGCCCTGGTGGGCCCGGGTCGCCGAGGGCAGCGGGACCCGGCTGTACGTGGGCGAGGCGCTGTACAAGGCGGGTGACCCGGCGCAGCCGGCCGCCTGGCAGGACCCGGCGGAGCTCTCCCGGCACCTGACCCTGGCCCGCGACCACCCGCAGGCGCGCGGCCACGTGTTCTTCGCGGCGAAGGAGGTCGCGGGCGACCGCGTCGGCGCGATGTCGCGGGTGGTCGCCGACCACTACCAGGAGTCGGCGAACCCGCCCGGGTGACGTACCGGGGCCCCGGCGCGGTGGGTCACAGGGTCGGCTCCTGCCGGCGCCGGACGACCGTGTCGGGGCCCGGCGACATCAGGGTCTCGTGACCGTCCTCGAAGCGGACTCGGTACGGTGGGCCGCCGTCAGGACCCAGCACCTCGACGACCTCCGCCGTCCTGTCGTTCTGTCCGACGATCCGGCCGTGCACGAGCAGGATGTCACCTACGGTTGCGCGCATCGGGAGGGCCTCCTCGTAGTCAACGGGGGTGGCGGTCCGTGGCTGCCAGTCTAGGGCGGACGGCCGTACCGGGAACCCGTGGCGGTCAGCTCCGCGCCCGTTGGGTGACCGCGATGCAGACCAGTACGGCGGCGGCTGTCAGGGGCGCGGCCACGGTGAGCCGCTCACCGAGGAGCAGCACCGACCACACCAGTGTGAGCAGGGGCTGGGCCAGCTGCAACTGGCTGGCCCGGGGGATGCCGATCGCGGCCATGCCCCGGTACCAGACCACCAGCCCGAGGAACTGGGAGCCCACGGCGACCCACAGCAGCCCGGTCACGCTGTGCGCGGTGAGATGGACGGGTTCGTACGCCAGTGCCACCAGCGCGCCCGGCAGTGTGAGCGGCAGGCACAGCACGAGCGCCCAGCCGATCACCTGCCAGCCGGGCATGACCCGGGCCAGCCGGCCGCCCTCCGTGTAGCCCGCCGCGCACACCACGAGGGCGCCGAAGAGGTACAGGTCCGCCGTCGAGAGGGTGCCGCCGCTCTGCCCCACGGTGAACGCGGCCACGGCGCCCGCGCCCACCAGGGCCGCCGCCCAGAAGGTGCGCGAGGGGCGGGTGCCGATGCGCAGGGCCGAGAAGAGCGCGGTGGTCAGCGGGAGCAGGCCCACGACCACGGCGGCGTGCGCGGTGGTGGACGTCTGCAGCGCGAGGGTGGTGAGCAGCGGGAAGCCGAGGACCACCCCGGCGCCGACGACGGCGAGGCCGGCCCAGTGGCGGCGGTCGGGGAGCGGCACCTTCAGCAGGAGCAGGCAGCCGCCCGCGATGACGGCCGCGAGGACGCTGCGCACCGCGACGAGCGACCAGGGCCCGAACCCCTCCAGGCCCCAGGCGGTGGCGGGGAAGGTGAGGGAGAAGGCGAGGACGCCGAGGGCGGCCTGGAGGGTGCCGAGACCGGCGGGCTGGCGGTCGGTGGGGACCGTTATCGTCGGTGCCGCGGTAGCGCTACTCTGTGCTCTCATGTATGAGCGTAGCAGTGGGGAGGAGCTGGCGGACCGCCTGCGGAGCGAGCTGAACCGCTACTCACCCGGTGAGAAGCTGCCGTCGAGCCGGGCCCTGGTGGAGCGGTTCCGGGTGAGTCCGGTGACCGTCTCGCGGGCGCTGGCGCGGCTGGCCGCCGACGGGCTGGTGGTCACCCGGCCCGGCGCCGGCGCGTTCCGGGCACGGCCCCGCGCGGCCGCCGCGGCCGCCGGGGACACCTCCTGGCAGGAGGTCGCGCTCAGCGCGGATGGCACCGCCGATCTCGTGCCCCGCTCGGTCGACGCCTCCGGTGTGGTGGACTCGCTGGCCGCTCCGCCGTCCGGTGTGATCGAGTTCAACGGCGGCTACCTGCACCCCTCGCTGCAGCCCGAGCGGGCGATGGCGGCGGCGCTGTCGCGGGCCGGGCGCCGCCCCGGCGCCTGGGGGCGCCCGCCGGTGGAGGGGTTGCCGGAGCTGCGGGAGTGGTTCGCGCGCGAGATCGGGGGCGCCGTCACCGCCGCCGAGGTGCTCGTCACGGCCGGCGGCCAGTCCGCGCTGACCACCGCCCTGCGCGCGCTCGCCCCGCCCGGCGCCCCCGTCCTCGTGGAGTCGCCCACCTACCCGGGCATGCTGGCGATCGCCAGGGCCGCGGGGCTGCGGCCCGTCCCGGTGCCCGTGGACGCGGACGGGGTACGGCCCGCCCTGCTCGCCGACGCCTTCCGGGCGAGCGGCGCGCGGGTCTTCGTCTGCCAGCCGCTGTTCCAGAACCCGACGGGCGCGGTGCTCTCCACCGAACGGCGCGGCGAGGTGCTGCGCATCGCGCGCGAGGCGGGGGCCTTCGTGGTCGAGGACGACTTCGTGCGGCGGCTGACGCACGAGGACGCGGGGCCGCTGCCGCGCCCGCTGGCGGCCGAGGACCCCGACGGGGTGGTCGTCCACGTCAGCTCGCTCACCAAGGCGACCTCGCCCAGCTTCCGGGTGGGGGCGCTCACGGCCCGGGGGCCGGTGCTGGAGCGGCTGCGCGCCATCCAGGTCGTCGACACGTTCTTCGTGCCGCGCCCGCTGCAGGAGGCGGCGCTCGAACTCGTCGGGGCGCCGGCGTGGTCGCGTCACCTCCGGTCGACCGCGGGGGAGCTGCGGGTGCGGCGGGACGCGATGGCGGCCGCGCTGCGGCGGGAACTCCCCGAGTACGCCCTGCCGCACGTCCCGCGCGGCGGCTACCACCTGTGGCTCCGGTTGCCCGACGGTCTCGCGGGGGAGTCCGCGCTCGTGGCGGGCGCCCTGCGCGCGGGGGTGGCGATCATGTCCGGCCGCCCGTACTTCAGCGCCGAGCCCCCGGCCGTCCACGTCCGGCTGAGCTATGCGGCGGTCGCGGGGGCGGGGGAGATCGCGGAAGGGGTGCGCAGGCTGCGTACGGCGGCGGGCGAAGCGGTGTGACGCCGCGCGGGCCGCCGTACGCGACCAGGTCAGGCTGGGTCCGCCCGGGTGTGGTCCGTCGTCAGGACCAGGTCCTTGGCCGGGCCGCGCACCCGCCAGACCGTACGCCAGCGGTCCGCGTCGTACACCGTGAACTCGCCCCGGTAGAGGTCGGCCGAGCACGGGTGGTCGGTGATCCAGTGGCCGGCGGTGAGGTCGAGGTCGTGGAAGGGGCGGCCGTCCGCGAACCGCACGTCGGCGGTGCCGGGAGCGTCGCCGGGGAGGTAACGCAGGGTGCGCTCCGCGGGCCGCGCGACGCCCTGCCAGACGAAGGTGCCGGACTCCCGGTGCAGCAGTCCGCCGCCGTCGAGTGCCTCGAAGGCGGTCGCCCCCGTGAACTCCCCCTCGTCGCCCGACGCCAGGTCCCGCACCGACCGCCGCACCCGCCAGTTCCCGGCGAGGTACGCCAGTACGTCCGGTACCGGCCAGAACTCACCCATCCGTACTCCTGCCCGTCACATCCGTTGCCGCGCGACCCATTGACGCCCCTCGGCCCCCTCCCTATCTTGCCGTTCGAAGTGCTGACAGATGTTCGAAATGTCGAATGATTCACCGAGTCGCGGAGTATCCATGTCACGCACCCGCACCCGGTCCCGCACCTCACGGAGACCGGTCGTCGCCGCGTCCGCCCTGCTGATGGCGTCGGCGGTCGTCCCGGGCCCCGCCCACGCCGAGGACGGCACCGGCGTCACCGACTACTCGATCACCGTCGACCCGCGCGCCGAGGGCCCCGAGATCGACGACGCGATGTACGGCGTCTTCTACGAGGACATCAACCGGGCGGCCGACGGCGGTCTGTACGCCGAGCTCGTGCAGAACCGTTCCTTCGAGTACTCCACCGCCGACCACCGCTCGTACACCCCGCTCACCTCGTGGTCCGTCACCGGCACCGCGCAGACGGCGGACGACGACGGCCGCTTGAACGAGCGGAACCGCACCTACCTGTCCCTGGGCGCCGGCTCGTCCGTCACCAACTCCGGGTACAACACGGGCATCAGCGTCGAGCGCGGCAAGAAGTACGACTTCTCGGTCTGGGCCCGTACCGACGGACGGGCGAGCCTGACCGTCTCCCTCACCGACTCCGAGGGCGCGCTCGCAGGAGCCCGCAAGGTCACGGCGCGCGGCGGCTGGGCGAAGTACGAGGCCACGTTCACCGCGCACCGCACCAGCACCACGGGCCGGCTCGCCGTCGCCACCGACCGCGCGGCCGCCCTCGACATGGTCTCCCTCTTCCCGCGCGACACCTTCAAGGGCCGCGAGAACGGGCTGCGCAAGGACCTCGCCGAGAAGATCGCCGCGCTGGACCCCGGTTTCGTCCGCTTCCCCGGCGGCTGCCTGGTCAACACCGGCTCCATGGAGGACTACAGCGAGGACTCCGGCTGGCAGCGACAGCGCAGCTACCAGTGGAAGGACACGATCGGCCCGGTCGAGCAGCGCGCCACCAACGCCAACTTCTGGGGCTACAACCAGAGCTACGGGCTCGGCTACTACGAGTACTTCCAGTTCTCCGAGGACATCGGCGCCATGCCGCTGCCCGTCGTCCCCGCCCTCGTCACCGGCTGCGGCCAGAACCGGGCCACCGACGACGAGGAGCTGCTCCAGCGCCACATCCAGGACACCCTCGACCTGATCGAGTTCGCAGGCGGCCCGGTGACCAGCGAGTGGGGCCGCGAGCGCGCGCGGATGGGCCATCCGAAACCCTTCCGCCTCACCCACCTCGCGGTCGGCAACGAGGAGAACCTCCCCGTCGAGTTCATCGCCCGCTTCGAGAGGTTCCGCGCCGCGATCGAGGCCGAGTACCCGGAGATCACCGTCATCTCCAACTCCGGCCCCGACGACGCGGGCACGACCTTCGACACGGCCTGGCGGCTCAACCGCGAGGCGGGCGTCGACATGGTCGACGAGCACTACTACAACAGCCCGCAGTGGTTCCTGCAGAACAACGACCGCTACGACTCCTACGACCGCGAGGGCCCCGAGGTCTTCCTCGGCGAGTACGCCTCCCAGGGCAACGCCTGGCGCAACGCCCTCGCCGAGGCCGCCTTCATGACCGGCCTGGAGCGCAACGCGGACATCGTGAAGCTCGCCAGCTACGCCCCGCTGCTCGCCAACGAGGACTACGTGCAGTGGTCGCCCGACATGATCTGGTTCAACAACCACGCCTCGTGGGGCTCCGCCAACTACGAGACGCAGAAGCTGTTCATGACCAACGTCGGCGACCGCGTCGTCCCGTCCACCGCGACGTCCACGCCCTCGGTGAGCGGTCCCATCTCGGGCGCCGTCGGCCTGTCGACGTGGGCGACCACGGCCGCGTACGACGACGTGACGGTCACGGGCGAGAACGGTGAGACGCTGCTGAGCGAGGACTTCGGCGCCGGTGCCGCGCGGTGGACCCACACGGGCGGCGGCAGCTGGACCGTCCAGGACGGTCAGTACGTACAGACCGACGAGGCCGCCGAGAACACCATGGTCTCCGCCGGTGACACCTCCTGGCAGAACTACGACCTCAGCGTGAAGGCCACCAAGAAGGCCGGCAAGGAGGGCTTCCTGATCGCCTTCGGCGTCAAGGACACCGGCAACTACTACTGGTGGAACCTGGGCGGCTGGAACAACTCCTCGTCGGCGGTGGAGCAGGCCGTGGACGGCGGGAAGTCGACGCTGCTCTCCAAGCCGCACACGATCGAGACGGGCCGCGCCTACGACATCGACGTCAAGGTGCGGGGCCGCCAGGTGACCCTCTACCTCGACGGCCAGGAGTGGGGCAGCTTCACCGACGACAAGCCTGCCGAGCCGTTCCGCCAGGTGGTCACCGAGGACGAGAGGACCGGCGACCTGATCGTGAAGGTCGTCAACGCGCAGTCGGCGGCGGCCCGTACGGCGATCGACCTGGGCGGCGTGAGGGTCGCCTCCAAGAAGGCGCGGGTGACCACTCTGGCTGCCGCTCCGGACGCCGTGAACACGGAGACGGAGACACCGGTGAAGCCCGAGAAGTCGGTGTTCGCAGGCGTGGCCGACCGGTTCTCGTACACCTTCCCGGCGAACTCGATCACCTTCCTGCGGATCGCGCGGAGGTAGCGGGCAGGGCGGGGACACGGCCACCGGTGCGTCGCGCCGGTGGCCGTGCCGCGATTCAGCCGAGCAGCCGGGCCAGACGCCGGTACGCCTCGCGCGGGATGCTGCCCTGCGGGTCGTCGTCGACCACCTGGAGGGCCACGTGGTCGGCGCCTGCGGCGTGGAAGGCCTCGGCGTAGGCACGGACGCGGTCCTCGTCGCCCCAGGCGAACACCGCGTCGATCAGCTTGTCGCTGCCGCCGCCCGCGATGTCGTCCTCGGTGAAGCCGAGCCGCAGGAAGTTGTCGGTGTAGTTCGGCAGCTGCAGGTAGAAGGAGAGGTAAGCGCGGGCCGTGGCGCGGGCGCGCTCCGGGTCGGTGTCCAGGACGACCTTGAGCTCCGGTGCCAGCAGCGGGCCGTCGCCCAGGATGTCGCGGGCCTGCGCCGTGTGCTCGGGCGTGACCAGGTACGGGTGCGAACCGGCGGCCCGGTCGTGGGACAGCTTCAGCATCTTCGGCCCGAGCGCGGCCAGCACCCGGCGTCCGGCCGGCACGTCCGCCGCGTCCAGCGCGTCCAGGTAGCCGACCATGGCGGAGTAGGGGCGGTGGTACCGCTCGGTGGCCTTGGCGTGGCTCACGCCGAGGCCCAGCAGGAAGCGGCCCGGGTGGGCGGACTCCACGGCGGCGAAGTCCCGCGCGGTGTCCGCCGCCTCGTGGTCCCAGATGCTCAGGATGCCGGTGGCCACGGTGAGCCGCGTGGTGGCGTCGAGGAGCGGCACCGCGTGCGTCACGCCGGGGCTGCCGCCCAGCCAGACGGCGCCGTACCCGAGCTCCTCGATCTCGGCGGCGGCCTCCGCGATCTCGGTGCGCCGCGCCGGGTCCTCCGACCGCAGGCCGAGGCTCCACAGGCCGTACCGTCCGACCGCCTCCTTCACCGGTGCGCCGTGCCCCGCCGTGCTGGTCGTTACCTCGTCCATCGGATCCGTCCCTCCGTCGTCGTCGGCGCCGCCGTAGCGGCTGAACACGGCGGTACAACGAACGGGACGGCCCGATCGGTCCCCGGCCGGACGGGTCAGGCCCGCGCCAGCACCAGCGAAGAGCCGCCGGCCCGGATTCCCTCGGCCGCCGCGTCGGTCAGGTCGGCGTCGGTGACGACGGTGTCGAAGGCGGTGAGCGGCGCCACGCGGTAGCGCCCGAAGGTGCCGTACTTCGCGGAGCCCGCCACCAGCACGGAGTTGGCTGCCGAGGCCATGGCGGCCTGCTTGACCTCCACCTTGGACTCGGAGGGTGTGGTGGTGCCGCGCAGCAGGTCCCAGGAGCTGGTGCTGATGAAGGCGATGTCCAGGACGAGTTCGCGCAGCGTCCGGGCGGCGAGGCGGCCGACGCTGGAGCGGTTGGCGACGTCGACCCGGCCGCCGACGTGCACCAGGTCCAGGTGGCCGGCGGGCATCAACTGGCCGATCGTGGTGAAGTCGTTGGTGACCACGGTCAGGTCCCGCAGCCGGGTGAGGGCCGGCACCATCGCGAGCAGGGTGGTTCCCGCGTCCAGGTAGACCGTCATCCCGTCGTGCACGAGCCGGGCCGCCTCGGCCGCCATGGCGCGCTTCTGCGGCTGTCCGGTCTGCGACTTGTCCAGGAAGCCGGGCTCGGTGTGGATCGTGCTGGCGATGCGGACGCCGCCGGGGACCGAGAAGACCAGGCCCTTGCGTTCGAGTTCGGCGATGTCGCGGCGCACCGTCATGTGGGAGACCCCCAGCAGCCGGGTGATCTGCTGCACGCTGAGCACCCCGTCCCGCCGCAGGTGCTTGAGCAGCTGTTCGCGGCGCTGGTCCGGGATGAGCGGGGGGTGCTCGCCTTCGGCGGTCATGTCCGTCGGTCTCCTTTCGGGCTGAGCGACCTGGGCGCCCCGATGACGTTAACCGATGATCACGCCGGTGACGGTCCGGAGGGGACCGTCACCGGCGAGATCGGCGTGGCCGGGTCAGCCGTGGACGAAGGTGCTGAGCAGCAGCACACCGCCCAGGCTGAGCAGCGACTGCGCCGACAGCATCAGGGTCCAGGTGCGGAAGGTCTGCGACACCGAGAGCTGGAAGTACTCCTTGAACAGCCAGAACCCGGAGTCGTTGACGTGGGACAGCATGACCGCACCCGAGGCGGTGGCCAGCACCATCAGCTCCGGCGAGGTGCCGGGGGAGGCGGCAAGGAGCGGGGCCACGATGGCGGTCGCCGCGGCGGTCGCGACGGTCGCCGAGCCGAGGCAGATGCGCAGCAGCGCGGCCACCAGCCAGCCGAGCACCAGCGGGGGTACGGCCCAGTCCACCGCGTAGTCCGAGATGAGCTGGTCGATCCCGGTCTCCGTGAGCATGGCCTTGAAGCCGCCGCCGGCACCCAGGATGAGGATGATCGCGCCGACCGGGCCGAGGCCCTTGGCCGCCAGTTTCTGCACCTGGCCGAGGCTGAAGCCGGATCGCACGCCGAGCGCGAAGAAGGCGAAGAGGACGGCCGCCAGCAGGGACAGCACCGCCGAGTTGCAGGCGTCGAAGAACGCGTACGGCAGGGTGCCCTCGGCCGTGTAGGCGGTGCCGACGGTGCCGATGAGCATCAGCCCCGGCGGCAGCAGCACGGTGATCATCGCCAGCGTGAAGGAGGCCGGCCTGCCCTTGCGCTCGGGCTCGACCGCGGCGGCCTGCACGGGACCGCGGTCCAGGTCGGGCGCGGGACCGAACCAGCGGCTGATCAGCCTGGTCAGCACGGGACCGGTGAGCACGGCCATCGGGATGCCGATGATCAGGCCGTACATGATGGTCAGGCCGGTGTTCGCGCCGAAGGCGGAGACCGCCAGGGTGGGCGCGGGGTGCGGGGGCAGCAGGCCGTGCGAGACGTAGAGGCCGGCGGCCATCGGCAGCCCCACCCACAGCAGGTGGGTGCCCTTGCGCTTGGCGACGGTGTACACCAGCGGCACCAGCATCACGAAGCTGACGTCGAACAGGTGCGGCATGCCGATGAGGAGCGCCGCGGCCGTGATGGCGGCCGGGATCCACTTCACCGGCCGCGCGCCGAGGAACACGGTGGCGATGCGGTCGGCGGCGCCGGAGCCGAGCAGGATGCCGCCCAGCAGGGTGCCGAGGCCGATGGTCGGGCCGGTGCTGGCCAGGGCGGAGCCGAAGCCGTCCTGGAACGCCCCGACGGCGGCGGCCGGGGCGATGCCCGCGGCGACGCCGAGGCCGAGGGCGGAGAGGCCGAGCGCCAGGAACGGGTGCAGCTTGGCCTTGGTGATCAGCAGCACGAGGACGACGACGGCCGCCACCCCGAGCAGGAGGTGCTGGAGGTCGGTACTCACGAGGCGACGTTCTCTTCCGCGGTGTCGGGGCAGGGGCGGGCCGCGCGCCCGGCGCGCCAGGCGCGCAGCAGGCCGGCGTCGGGGTCGGCCAGGTCGCTCACCCGGATCAGCTCACCGGCGGCGACCGCCCTGCCGAGCGTGGCGTGGGCGGCGAGGTACAGCGGGGCGACGTCGTCGGGGGCCTCCTCGCCGCGCAGCAGCACGGCCTGGACGCCGGTGACGTCGTGGTGGTGGCCGCCCATGTCGAGCTTCGTCCCGGCGGGCAGCTCCTCGCGGACGCGTCCGGCGAGCACCGCGTGCAGGCGCGGGTCGGTGCCGCCCGAGGGGCGGTGGTGCAGCACGGCGGAGAGCAGGCTGACCGGCGTCTCGACGCCCATCAGGTGGTACGGCAGGTAGACGGCGGCGTACTTGCCGTCCTTGCTGACCACGTGGCCCTTCTGGCGCAGGGTCTCCCAGGTGACCGGGTCGTCGGTGCGGACGACGACGAAGACACCGCCGGCGAAGGAGGCCTCGCCGGGCAGCCGCAGGGCGCTGAAGACGTCCACCGCGCCGGCGCGGTGCAGGACGCCGCCGTCCTCGCGGAGCCGGTAGACGTCGGCGAGCTCGTCGATCCGGGCCACCGGGTAGTGCAGCAGCTCGGTGTCCGGGCGGAAGCCGGTGCTGGTGGCGACGACGGCCATCTCGCAGTAGTCGGCGGTGGCGCCGGTGGGCAGCGCGGCCACGGCGGCGGCACGGGCGTCCAGGGTGGCGCGCACGTCGTCACCGAGCTCCAGCAGTCCGGCGAGCTCCGGCGCGGGCACCGTGGTGTCGAGCTGGGTGACGGTGCCGGCCTCCGGGTCGAGCACGAGGTCGTACTCGGTGGACTTGCCGATCGCCACGATGTCCAGGCCGAGCAGCTCGGCCCAGGTGACCAGGCCGATCAGGTTGGCGGGCTGGTCACCGTCGGCGGTGGTGTAGACGAGGCCGCGCTCCTCGGCGAGGGAGGCGAGGTACAGGCCGGTGACGGAGTCGACCTCCTTGCTGACCATGGCCACGTGACGGCCGTCGGTCAGGGCCTGCTCGGCCATGGTGAAGCCGTCGGCGGGGCTGCCGGTCGCCTCCACCAGGATGTCCCAGGGGGCGGCGGTGAGCAGCGCGGCGTCGGCGACCAGGGCGATCCGGCCGGCTGCGACGGTGCCGGCGACGGCCGCCGCGTCGTGGCAGTCGACGAGCTCCTCGTCCGCGTGTCCCAGCTCCCCCAGCATGGTGCGCAGGCGCGGCAGGTCACGGTCGCAGAGCACGGCCGGGACGAGCCCGGGGAGCCGGCGCGTCTGGGCCAGGAGGGTCCGCGCGAATCCACCTCCGGCGCCGGTCAGTGCGTAGCGCACCGTCCGGTCGCCGGTGTCGGCGAACAGGTGGTGGAAATTCATGGGCCCTCCTCGATGAGCGCGCACGTTCTGTGTGCTGGGGCTTCTCGCGCGGTCGGCAGGGCGACGTGACGGTGGGTCTGCGCGGACAGAAGCAGCGGATTAACAACATGTATCACCAGATCCCACCTGCGTAAAGTCTGTTAACATACTTTCACAGATCATCACGGGTGGCCGGGAGGCCGCGCCGGATCCCCACCACACGACGCACGCACCACGCATGCGCCACGCACGCACCACGTACGCAGGAGGCTTGATGCCGACCCTCGGGGCCATCGCAGACGACTTCACCGGCGCGACCGACCTGGCCACGATGCTGGTCGCGCGGGGATACCGGACCGTGGTCGCGGTCGGCCCGGACGCGGTGACGTCCCCCGCTGGCGACCACGCCGGGGGCGAGCCCGATCCGCTGGCCGGCGCGGACGCCGTCGTGGTGGCCCTGAAGACCCGCACCACCCCCGTGGACGAGGCGGTCGACGTCTCCCTGCGGGCGCTGCACGCCCTGCGTGCCCTCGGCTGCGAGCGCTTCTACTTCAAGTACTGCTCCACCTTCGACTCCACGCCCCGGGGCAACATCGGGCCGGTGACCGACGCCCTCCTGGAGGCGCTCGGCGCCCGCCGCACGGTAGTGGTCCCGTCGTTCCCCGCGACCGGCCGCACCGTGTACCGGGGCCGGCTCTTCGTCCACGACGACCTGCTGGACGAGAGCCCCATGCGCCACCACCCCCTCACCCCGATGCTCGACTCCCGCGTCCGGGAGCTGCTCGAACCCCAGACCGCGCACCCGGTCTCCCGCATCGGCCTCGACACCGTCCGGGCCGGCGCGGACCGCGTGCGCGAGGCACTGGACGCCCCCGAGCGCGCCGAGGCGCTCACCGTCGTGGACGCCGTGGACGACGAGGACCTGCGCACCATCGCCGCCGCCACCGAGGACCTCCCCCTGGTCACCGGCGCCGCCGGACTCGCGGTCGGGCTGACCGGCCCGCACACCACCGAGGCCCGCGCCCGGCCCGCCTCCCGCCCCGGCGACCCCGGCGTGGTCCTCGCGGGCAGCGCCTCCGCCGCCACCCGCGCCCAGGTCGCCCACGGCCTGGCCCATCTGCCGCACCGGCGCCTCGAACTGCCCCGGCTGCGCGAGGACTTCGACGCCACCGTGGCCGACCTGACCGCGTTCGTCCGCGAGCAGTGGGCCGAGGACCCCACCCGGCCACCCCTGCTCTACGCCGTCGCCACCCTCGACGACGTCGAGACCACCACGCCCGCCGGCGCCGAACCGGCCGCCACCCTCGTCGAACGCGCCCTGGCCGCCTGCGCCGCGGCCCTCGTCGAGGCCGGCGCGCGCCGGCTCCTCGTCGCCGGCGGCGAGACCTCG
>NZ_JAVRHI010000407.1:0-18523 GCF_034105845.1 Streptomyces sp. CRN 30
GCCCGGCCCGCCCGCCCGTACGGCGTCCCACCGCACGACGCCCCGGCCGCCGCGACGGCGGCTGACGCCCCCGCCCCAGCCCACGACTACCGACCGACCGACCGTCCACCCCGACGGCCACCCCCCAGCGACTCACGCCCCGCCACGGCGACCCACGCCCCGCCACGGTGACCGACACCCCCGCCACGGCCGACCGACGCCCCGCTCACAGCAGCGGGCCGCCCCGCCCGTCCGCCCCCGGAAGAGAGAGCAGCATGCCCCGCTTCAGCGTCATCGTTCCGTCCCACGGGGTCGCCGGGCGGCTGTCCCAGGCCCTGGACTCGGTGCTCGGGCAGTCCTTCGGCGACTTCGAGCTGATCCCGGTGTGCCGGACGCCCGACTGCTCCGCGGCGGACGTGGCCGCCGCGCTCGCCGGCCGGGACTCCCGGGTGGCCCCGGTGCACTCGCCGCCCGCGGACGGGCTGGCCGGGGCGCGCAACACCGGCCTCCGCGCGGCGACCGGCGCGTACGTGCTGTTCCTCGACGGCGACGACGTCCTGGTCCCCGGCGCGCTCGCGGCGCTGGACGCCCGGCTGGCCGGCACCGGCGACGTGGACGTCCTCTACTTCGAACACGAGCGCGTGCCGTGGTGGGAGGGCGACCCGGCCAACCCGGCCGCCCCGCTGCTGGCCGCCGCCCCGGACGGGGCGTTCGCGCCGGACGCGGCCCCGCGGCTGACCGGCGTACGGCTGCCGGCCTGGAGCGCGGCCTACCGCCGCGGGTTCCTCGCCGAGCAGCGGCTCGTCTTCCCCGCCGGCCACTTCACCGACGTCGGCTTCGGCGGCCGGGCCGCGGCGGCCGCCGCCCGCATGGCGGTGCTGCGCTCGGTCGTCGTACGGCACTTGGTGCGGCGCCAGGGCAGCCGCCTGAACCTGCCCGGCGCCCACCACGCCGAACTGCTGGACCAGGTGGAGCCGGTGCTGGTCCGGGCCGCCGAGCTGGGCCTGTCCGACGCGCGGCGCGCGGCCCTGTTCGAGCACCTCTTCGCGGCGGTGCTGAAGACCGCCGCGCACCCGCGCCGCCTCCCGGCCCGCCGCCGCGCCTTCTTCCGCCGGGCGGCCGAGCTGTACGCCGCGCACCGCCCGCCGGGTTTCCGGCCGCCCGGCGGCAGCCTCGGGGTGCAGCACCGGCTGCTGGCCCGAGGGGCGTACGCGGCGTTCCGCGCGCTGCGGGGCGCCAACCGCGCGACGACGGCGGCGCTGCGCGCGGTGCCGTACCCCCGCGGACTGCGCACCCGGGCGCTCTACCGCTGGCACCTGAGCCGCCCCCTCGATCCGGACCTCGCCGTGTACTGCGCGTACTGGGGCCGCGGCTACGCCTGCAACCCGGCTGCCATCCACGCCAAGGCGCGCGAACTCGCCCCGCGTCTCCGCGCGGTGTTCCTGGTGGAGTCCGGACAGGAGCACGCCGTACCGAAGGACGTGGAGCACGCCGTCATCGGCAGCCGCCGCTACTGGGAGGTGCTGGCCCGCGCCACGTACCTCGTCAACAACGCCAACTTCGCCGAGGGCGTGGTCAAGCGCCGCGGCAGCGTCCATGTGCAGACCCAGCACGGCACCCCGCTGAAGAAGATGGGCGTCGACCAGTCGACGTACCCCGTGGTGGCCGCCGCCACCGGCAGCTTCGCCAAGCTGCTGGGCCGGGTCGACCGCTGGGACTACAACCTGTCCTCCAACCGCCACTCCACCCGCGTGTGGGAGCGCGCCTTCCCGGGCTCCTACGAGCAGCTGGAGTACGGCTATCCGCGCAACGACGTGTACTGCACGGCGACCGCCGCCGACGTGGCCCGCGCCCGCGCGGAGCTGGGCGTGCCGGAGGGCGCCACGGCCGTGCTGTACGCCCCCACCCACCGCGACCACCACAGCGGTTTCGAGTCGGCCCTGGACCTGGAGGCGTTCTGCGCGGCGGCGGGCGAGGACGTCGTGGTCCTGCTGCGCGCCCACTACTTCTACGACCGGGGCGGCGCGGCCTCCACCGGCCGGGTCATCGACGTCACCGCGCACCGCAGCGCCGAGGACGTCTGCCTGGCCGCCGACGCCCTCGTCACCGACTACTCGTCGATCATGTTCGACTACGCCAACCTGGACCGGCCGATCGTGGTGTACGCCGACGACTGGGACGTCTACAGGGAGACCCGTGGCGTCTGCTTCGACCTGCTCGCCGAGCCGCCGGGACCGGTGGCCCGCACCCCGGAGGAACTGGCGGGCGTCTTCCGCGACGGCTCGTGGGCGGACGCCGCGTCGGCCGCGCTGCGGGCCCGGTTCCGGGAGCGGTTCTGCGAGTTCGACGACGGCCGGGCCGCCGAGCGGGTGGTGCGCCGGGTGTTCCTCGGCGAACCGCCGGAGGCGATCCCGCCCGTGCTCCCGCTCGCGGAGCGCGTCCCGGCCCCCGCCGCCGCACCCCTCGTGAGGAGCTGACCCGCAGTGCCCCGTTTCAGCGTCATCATCCCCTGCTTCAAGGTGCAGGGTTACCTCCGCGAGTGCCTCGACTCGGTCCTGGACCAGTCCTACCGGGACATCGAGGTGATCGCCGTGGACGACTGTTCGCCGGACGGCTGCGGCGCGATCCTCGACGAGTACGCGGCCCGCGACGAGCGGATGCGGGTGCTGCACCTGCCCGAGAACGTCGGCCTGGGCCGCGCCCGCAACGCCGGGATGCCGCACGCCGCCGGCGACTACCTGTTCTTCCTCGACAGCGACGACACGCTCACCCCGGGCGCCCTGCGCGCGATGGCCGACCGGCTCGCCGAGGCGGCCGACCCGGACGTGCTGGTCTTCGACTACGCCCGCGCCTACTGGTGGGGCGGGACGCGCCGCAACGTCCTCGCGCGCATCCTCGCCGACGCCGCGAGCGGCACGTTCACGGCCGTCGAACGCCCGGAACTCCTCGATCTGCTGATGGTGGTGTGGAACAAGGTATACCGGCGGGACTTCGTGGAGCGCGAGGGCTTCGCCTTCCCGCCCGGCTACTACGAGGACACCCCGTGGACCTTCCCGGTGCTGCTGAGCGCCGGGCGGATCGCCGCGCTGGACCGCATCTGCCTGGAGTACCGGCAGCGCCGCCAGGGCAACATCCTCTCCACCACCAGCCGCAAGCACTTCGACGTGCACGGGCAGTACGAGCGGGTCTTCGCCTTCGTCGACGCCCGCCCGGAGCTGGCCCGCTGGCGGCCGTTCCTGCACGCCAAGATGGGCGAGCACTGTCTGGACATCCTCTCCAAGCCGGACCGGCTGCCGCCGGGCGACCGGGCGGAGTTCTTCCGCCGGACGGCCGAGCTGTTCCGCGCGCACCGTCCCGAGGGCGCCGCCGTCCCCGGGGAACTGCGGGTCCTCGACGGGAGCTACGCGGCGTACGCGGCGCGGTGCCGGGCCGAGCGGGTCGGCCGCGCGCTGGCCCGGCGGGCGGTCCGGGCGGGCGCGGTGGCGGCCGGGCGGCTCGGCCCGGTCCGCTCGGCGGTCCGCGCCCGGCTCCCCCTCGACCCGGACCTCGCCGTGTACTCGGCCTTCTCCCACCGGGGCGCGCTCGGCGACCCCGGAGCGGTCTACCTTGAGGCCCGCCGGATCGCCCCGCACCTGCGGGGCGTCTGGGTGGTGAAGGACGAGGAGGCCGCCGCGGAACTGCCGCCCGGTACCGAGTACGTCCTCCTCGGCAGCGCGGCCTACCGCCGGACCACCGAACGGGCCACGTACTTCGTCAACAACGTCAACTGGCCGGGCGCGCTGCGCAAACGCCCCGGCACCGTCCACATCCACACCCACCAGGGCACGCCGCTGAAGTACATGGGCGCCGACCTGCTGGACAAGCCCGGTGCCCGGTTCGGCGTGGACGTGCCGCAGATGCTGCGCCGCGCCGACCGCTGGGACCACAGCCTGGTCGCCAACCGCCACTCGGAGCTGGTGTGGGAGCGGGCCTACCCGTGCCACTTCGCCTCCGCGCGCACGGGCAGCCCGCGCAACGACGTCCTGGTGCGGGCACGCGAGGCGGGGACGGCCGGGACGGCCGGGACGAGCGTGCCGGCCGGGGCAATGGGGACGGCCGGGGCCGAGTTCCGGTCGCGGCACGGCATCCCCGCCGAGAACACGGTGGTGCTGTACGCGCCGACCCGCCGCGACTACCGGCGCGGCGGCCACGTCGACCGGTTCGACCCGGCGCGGCTCGCGGCCGACCTCGGCGCGGGCCACACCCTGGTCGTCCGGCTCCATCCGTCGCTCGCCACGGGCCCCGCGCGCGGCCTGGGCCTGGCCGAACTGCACCGGCGCGGCGTCCTGGTCGACGCCACCGGCACCCCGCGCGTCGAGGAGGTCATGCTCGCCGCCGACGTCCTGGTCACCGACTATTCCGCCCTGATGTTCGACTACGCCAACCTGGACCGCCCGATCGTGGTCCACGCCGACGACCGGGACGCGTACGCGGCGAGCCGGGGCCTGTACTTCGACATCACCGCCGAGCCACCGGGCCAGGTGGCGCACTCCTACCGGGAGCTGGCGTGGCTGCTGACGTCGGGGGCGTGGCGGGACGAGGAGGCGGCGCGGCTCAGGACGGCGTTCCGGGCGCGGTTCTGCGAGTTCGACGACGGACGGGCCGCGGAGCGGGTGGTGCGGACGCTGCTGCTGGGCGAGGAGATGCCGGGCGCGGTGGCCCTGCCGGACGCCCGGTCGGCCCGTACGGCCGCCGGCCACGACCTGTCGGCGCTGTCATGACGGGCCGCGCCACGAGCCGTCCTGGGCCACTGGAATCACCGGGGCCGCTGGGGCGGTCGGGGCGGTTGGGGTCGCTGGGGGCGCTGGGGCGGCTGCGCCCGCGTACCTGGGTGCTGCTGCTGGCGGCGGTCTTCGCCCTGCTCCAGCTCGCCAACGTCACCGGCCGGGACACCCCCGACACCAAGAACTACCTCTCGTACGCCCTGAGCCTGTCCGGTGCGGGCAAGCGGGGCGCGGCGGCCGGCGCCATCGAGCACTACTGCGCGAGCCGCGCGTCGAGCGCGAAGCGCGCGCAGAGCGTGCACGTCGTCCACTTCCACCGCGCGGACCCGACCGCACGGCACCTGGCGGGGTGCCGGGAGCGGGAGTGGCGGCGGGTGGAGACCCGGCTGGAGGCCGGGCAGACGGGCGGGCACACGGTGCCGTTCATGCCGGAGCGGTTCATGCGGATCTTCGAGGTGCGGCCCGGCTACCCGGCGTTCCTCGTCCCGTTCGTCACCGTGCTCGGGGTGACGTGGGGGGTGTGGACGGCGAGCGTGCTGGTCGCCGCCGCGGGCGGGGTGCTCGCGTTCCTGATCCTGCGGACCCTGTCCGTCCCGGTGCCGCTCGCGCTGACCGGTCAGGCGCTGTACTACGTGCTGCCGTGCGGGGCGACCGCCATGCGCCCGATGACCGAGGGGCTGCTGATGGCGCTGACCCTGACGGCCGTGCTGGGCTGCGCACTGGTGGTGCGCGGGCGGCGTGAGCGGGCGGGGCTCGCGCTGGTCGCCGGGTCGCTGGCGCTGCTGTTCACCGTCAAGCACTCCCAGGCGCTGTTCCTCGGGTCGTCTCTGGCGGTGGCGGGCGCGGCGATCGCGCTGCGGCGCCGGCGGCGGGGCCGGGCGCCGGGGCGGGACGTGCTGCGGCTGGCCGGGATCGGCCTGGGAGCGGCGCTCGCCACGGTCGTGCTGGCCCGGCTGCTGCACTACCCCTCGGAGTCGGAGAGCCTCCAGGACCTGCTGGCCGACCACTTCGCCCGGCCGGACCGGGCGCGGCCGTGGCCGGAGTTCCTCCAGTTGCAGGGCAACTTCTGGACCGAGTGGACGCGCCGGCAACTGCGCGAGCCGCTGTTCGTCACCGCTCTGGCGGCGGGCGCGTGGGGTGCGCTGCGGCGGCCCGCGTTCGGCGCGTTCCTGCTCGCGGCGGCGGCCACCGGCGTCCTCACCCAGATCGGGCATCCGGACATCGGCATCTGGGGCGGGCGGCTGATCGTGCTGGCATGGCTGCTGCCGGTGGTGGGCATCCCGCTGCTGCTGGAGCCGGTGGTGCGGGCACCGGTGGCGCTGCCGGCCCAGGGCCACGCGGACCGGGCCCGCGCGATCAGCTGACCATCATCTGAACGATCATCACTCGATACGGTGATCAGGGGTTGAGGCCGCCGACCCGGCCGGGAACATACGGCAGATGCCCCGAACGCCCCAGCCTCTCTCCCCGTCCGTCCGGTGAGCGCCGACGTCCTCGTCCGGCGGGCCGTCCACGGCGCCACGGCGCTGCGCGGCGGCCGCGTGTGGCGCCCGAGTCCGTACCAGGCGGCCGCCTTCCTGTTCTTTCTGGTGATGTCGCTGGCCTACTGGCGGGTGCCGCTGTGCTGCGACGCGGGCCAGCACGCGGCGGTCGTCGAGCGGCTGAAGGCCGACCTGTTCCACCCGCGCCACCCGATGGCCGACCTGCCCGGCGCGGGCAGCGCGTACTACTCGCCGTACGCCTTCGCGCAGGGCGTGTTCGCCAGGGCGAGCGGGCTGGGCGGCTGGGAGGTGGTGCGGCTGGCCGGTCCGCTGAACCTGCTGGTGCTGCTGACCGGCCTCAACCGCTTCGTACGGGTGCTGACCCCGCGCCCCTGGGCGCCGGTGTTCGCGCTGCTCGCGATGGTGCTGCTGTGGGGCACCGAGCGGGCCTGGTGGAGCGGCTACCTCGGGCTGATGTCCATGACGGGCAACCTCGGCTACCCGTCGGCGTTCGCGATCGGCCTCACCTTCTGGGCCTGGGCACTCACGGGGGCGCGGGCGCGCGATGTGCGCCGGGTGCGGTACGTGGGTCCGAGCGGCCTGCGCGCGCTGCCCGGGTACGCGGGGCTCGGCGTCCTCTACGGGCTGGTGCTGCTGGTCCACCCGATCACGTCGGTGGCGGCGGTCCTGGGCGGGGTGGCGCTGGTCGCGGGGTGGCAGCCGCGGTGGCGGGCGGCGGTGCTGGGCCGCTGGGCGCTGACGGCGGGCGCGGCGGTGCTGACCGCCGCGGTCTGGCCGTACTTCGACGTGTTCGCGCTGGCGGGCGACGACAGCGTGGACGCGCTGCACCGGAAGCTGTACACGCGTCTCGTCGGGGAGTTCTGGCTGGCCGTGGTGGTGGGGCTGCCCGCGCTGTGGCTGCGCGGGCGCCGCTCGCCGCGGGACCCGCTCGTGCTGATGTTCGTCCTGGACTGCCTGGTCGTGGCGTACGGCTGGGTCAGCGGCCACTACACCTACGGCCGCATCCTCGGGCTCGCCCTGGTGCCGCTCCAGTTCGCGCCGGCGGTGGAGCTGGCGGCGCCGCGGCCCTGGCCGGCTCCCCGGCGGTGGCTCGGCCGGGCGGCGGCGGCCGGGGCCTGTCTGGGGTTCTTCACGGTGCACGCGGGCGCGCTGGTGCCGGCCGGCTTCCCGCAGCCGCCCGACTGGCCGGAGTACAGCTGGGCGGCGCGGCACATCGGCCCCGGCGAGGTGGTGATCACCGACGGCTACTACGCCGGTCACGCGATCGCCGGGTACGGGCCGAACCTCGCCGCGCCCGCCTGGCCGGACCCCGCCCTGGACGAACGGGAGCGGAGGCGGCGCGAGCGGGACGTCGAGCGCTACCTGGACCGGGACTCGACCCGCGCGGAGCGCGCCGCCGTCGTCCGCCGCCACCACGTGCGCTGGCTGCTGCTGACCCGCTGGCGGCCGGTGCCCGAGGAGGCGGTGGTGGTGGCGTGGAGCGAGCGGACGGGGGAGGTCCTGGCGCGGGTCGGGTCCCCGCCGGGGACCACTCGATGACCGGGCCGGGACTACTCGATGACCCCGCCGGAACTACTCGATGACCAGCTCGACCGGGATGTTGCCGCGGGTGGCGTTGGAGTACGGGCAGACCTGGTGGGCCTGCTCGACCAGCTTGCGGCCGGTCTCCTTGTCGACGCTCTCGGGCAGCTCGACGCGGAGGGTCACGGCGAGCGCGAAGCCCTCGCCCTCCTTGCCGATGCCGACCTCGGCGGTCACGGCGGCGTCGGAGACGTCGACCTTGGCGGCGCGGCCGACGAGCCCGAGGGCGCTGCCGAAGCAGGCGGCGTAACCGGCGGCGAACAGCTGCTCCGGGTTGGTGCCCTTGCCGTCGCCGCCCATCTCGGTGGGGGCGCTGAGCGCGAGGTCCAGCTTGCCGTCGGAGGAGACGGCGCGGCCCTCACGGCCGTGGGTGGCGGTGGCGGCGGCGGTGTACAGCGCGTTCATGGGAAACCGTCCCTGATGAGGAGGAGCGTCCTGACGACGACAAGTAAAGCACGCAACTCAGTTGTGCACAACTGAGTTGCCCCGTAGCTCTTCGCCGTATCCTGGAGTCATGACCATGCCCGCGGCCGACCGGCTCCGCCTCGACCAGCAGATCTGCTTCTCGCTCAACGCCGCCTCGCGCGCCTTCGGCGGCCTGTACCGCGTCCTGCTGAAGGACCTGGGCCTCACCTATCCGCAGTACCTGGTGATGCTGGTGCTCTGGGAGCACGGCGAGCTGCCGGTCAAGCGGCTGGGCGAGCACCTGCGCCTGGACTCGGGCACGCTCTCACCGCTGCTGAAGCGGCTGGAGGCGGCCGGCCTGGTCGTGCGCGAGCGCAGCGCCGAGGACGAGCGGTCGGTCCGGGTCCGCCCCACCGAGGAGGGCACGGCACTGCGGGAGCGGGCCCTGGAGGTGCCCCGCCGGATCGCCGCGGCGACCGGTTTCGACCTGGCGGAGGTCCAGGATCTGCGGGCCCGCCTGGACCGCCTGACCGACGCGCTGGACGCCGCGACGACGGCGGACGGAACATAGGCCCCGGGGGCGTTTGGACCGTATGCGCGCGTTAAGAGGCTGATACGGCATTCATCCGGCTTACGATCCGCCGTGATGTCCGACGTGATGAGACGCCCCCACCCCACCGGGACGGCCGGTGCGCCCGCCGGGACGGCCGGTGCCGTCACCGTCGTCGTCATCGGGTACCAGGACGCCGCGCACGTGCCGGACGCCGTGCGGTCCGCGCTGGCGCAGGGCGCCGCCGTCCGCGAGGTCGTCGCGGTGGACGACTGCTCGACCGACGGCAGCGCCGAACTGCTCGGCCGGCTGGCCGACGGTGAGCCCCGGCTGCGGGTGGTCCGGCTGCCGGCCAACAGCGGCGGCTGCGGCACCCCGCGCAACACGGGCCTCTCCGCGGTGGCCTCGCCGTACGTGATGTTCCTGGACAGCGACGACGTGCTGCCGCCGGGCGCGGTGGACGCGCTCCTCACGGCGGCCGTCGCCGAGCGCGCGGAGGTGGCGGGCGGCCTGTGCGTGCGCCGTGAGCTGCCCGCGCGCCGGGACGTGCCGTGGCAGCCGGCGCTCTACGCGCGGCGGGCGGTCGTCGCCCACCCCGCGCGCCGCCCGCGCCTGGTCCACGACACCCTCTGCGTCAACAAGCTCTACCGCACCGCGTTCCTGCGCGAGCACGGCATCCGCTTCCCCGAGGGCCGCTTCCCCTACGAGGATCTCGTCTTCACCGCGCGCGTGCTCGCCGCCGGACCGCGCGTCGTCCTCGTCCCGGACCCGGTCTACGTCTGGCACGTGCGCCGGTCCGCCGAGCGGCTCTCCATCTCGCTGGACCGCGCGGGCGTCGACAACTGGCGAGCGCGCACGCACGCGTGCCGCACGGCCCACGACATCCTGCTCGCCGCGGGCGAGAAAAGGCTGGCACGGGCGGCGCGGGCCAAGTTCCTCGACCACGAGCTGCGGATGTACGTCCGCGAGCTGGGCCTGCGGGACGCCGGACACCAGCGCGCGTGGTGGGCGCACACGCGGGCGTACCTGGCCGAGTACGACGCGGCGGACTGGACGCGGTCCCCCACCGCGCCGGGGCGTCTGATCGGCCGGGTCGTCCTCGCCTCGCCCGGACCGCGCGACCTGTCCCGGCTGCGGGAGCTGGCGGCCCGCCCGGCCCGGCTCCTGCCGCCGTACGCCACCGCGCCCGACGGCACCCCCCTCTGGTCCGCCGCCCTCCCCCACCTCACCCTCGAACCGCTGCTGACCCGTCCCGTGCGCCTGCTGCCCCTGGCCGTCGACGCCGAACTGCGCCCGTCCGCGCGCGGCCCGCGCCTCCGGCTGCGCCTGCACGACCTGTACGGCCGGGTGACGGAGTCGGGCCCGGTGACGGCGGAGGTGCGCTGGGAACGCCGCGAGGACGGGCACCGGCACCCGTGCGGGACGACGGCGTTCGCCCCGCCGGGAACACGCGGGCCCGGCGGACACGCGGCGGGACCGGCCGGGTCCGGCCGCCCTCCGGCGACGCCGACCGGCACCGCTGTGGCGCACGGCCACCCCGTGCTGCGGGGCGGCGGCCCCGTCCCGCTCGCCGGGCCGCGCGGACCCGGTGCCGGGACCTGGGAGCTGCGGCTGCTGCTCCGGTTCGGGGACGGCACGACCCGGGAGGTCACCGCGCACGCCCGCGCGGGCGCCGGGCGCCTGCGCCGCCGCGTCCTGCCGAGCGCCCGGCACGGCATCGTGCTGATCCGCCCGTACGCCACGCACTCCGGCGCGCTGGCGCTGCGCGTGGCGCTCGGGGCGCGGGGAGCGGCGGGCGTGGTACGCGACAGGCTGCGGCGCCTGCTTCACTGAGAGGCGACCACTGCCACTCAGGGAACGGACGAGGGGACGGCCACCATGACCTGGCTGATCACCGGCGGCGCCGGCTACATCGGGGCGCACGTCGTACGGGCGATGACCGAGGCGGGCGAGGAGGCGGTGGTGTACGACGACCTCTCCACCGGCGTCGCCGACCGCGTACCGGACGGCGTGCCCCTGGTCCAGGGGTCCACCCTGGACGGCGACCTGCTCCGGCGGACCCTCGCCGGACACGGCGTCACCGGTGTCGTCCACCTCGCGGCGAAGAAGCAGGTCGGCGAGTCGGTGGACCGGCCGCTGCACTACTACCGAGAGAACGTCGAGGGCCTGCGCGTCCTGCTGGAGGCGGTGACCGCGGCCGGGGTGCCGTCCTTCGTCTTCTCGTCCTCGGCCGCGGTGTACGGCACCCCCGACACGGACCTCGTCACCGAGGAGACGCCGTGCGTACCGATGTCGCCGTACGGCGAGACCAAGCTCGCCGGCGAGTGGCTGGTGCGGGCCGCCGGCCGCGCGACGGGCCTGTCGACGGCGTCCCTGCGCTACTTCAACGTCGCGGGCGCCCGCTCCCCGGAACTGGCGGACACCGGCGTCACCAATCTCGTCCCCATGGTCTTCGAGAAGCTGACGGAGAACGCGGCCCCGCGCGTCTTCGGCGACGACTACGACACCCCGGACGGCACCTGCGTACGGGACTACATCCACGTACTGGACCTGGCGGAGGCCCACGTCGCGGCGGCCCGCGTGCTGCGGTCGTCCCCGGGCCGCGACCTGACCCTGAACATCGGCCGGGGCGAGGGCGTCTCCGTCCGCGAGATGATCGACCAGATCAACGCGGCCACCGGCCACGACCTGCCCCCGACGGTCGCCCCGCGCCGCCCCGGCGACCCCGCGTGCGTCGTCGCCTCGGCCGACCGCGCCGCCGCCGAACTGGGCTGGAAGGCCAAGTACGACGTCCAGGACATGATCACGTCGGCGTGGGCGGGCTGGGTCAGGCAGCACCCGGAGGCAGCCCGGGACGGGGCCTGATTACCGGGACGGGACCCGAGCACCAGGACGCGACCTGAGCACCGGGACGCGACCTGAGCACCAGGACGGGACCTGAGCACCGGACGTACCGCACCTCGTGACCTCGCCGCTCGCGCGGTGGGGTCACAGTGCTTTCAGCGCCGCCGTCGTGGCCCGCGTCAGCGCCGCCAGATAGCCCTTCGGCGGCTTCGGGCCGCGGATCACGACCGAGCGCCAGTACAGCGGACCGGAGATCAGGTCCAGCGCCAGGTCGTGGTCGAAGCCCGAGCGGATCTCGCCGCGCCGCTCCGCCGCCGCGAGGATCGAACTGGCCACCCCGTCCTGCCCCTCCCGCAGCGCCTTCTGCATCGCCTCGGCGATGTCCGGGTTGCGGGCCGCCTCGGCCTGGAGGTCGGGGATGACCTGGGAGGCGACCGGGTGCCGCAGCGCCCTGGACGTCACCTCGTACAGCAGCCGCAGATCGCTCTCCAGGGCGCCCGTGTCCGGCGCGGGCAGCCCCCGCACGGCCAGCGCCGAGACGATGTCGAGCACCAGGTGCAGCTTGGAGCGCCAGCGCCGGTACACCGCCGTCTTGCCGACCCCCGCGCGGCGCGCGATCCCCTCGATGGACATGCGCGCGTAGCCGACGCCCGCGAGCTCCTCGAAGACGGCCGCGCGGATGGCCTCCGTCACGTCGGCCCGCAGGACGGCCGCCCCGGCGGGGGCCCTGCGGCGCGGACGTGGCTGAGGCTCGTCGGCGTTGGTGGTCATACGCCCCAAGCATAGGGGCGTGACGACGAAACGGTTGCGTTCCGACGTCAATTCGGCCTAGTCTCCCGTTGCGACGATACGGTCCCGTCCCGACGTAGCACCGCGACTACTCACCCCTCCCCCCGAGTGAAAGCAGCGGATGTGAGCCAGGTCCTCCACACACCGCCCCCGCCGACGGCCCCGTCCCGGGCCGTCACCGAAGACCTCTCGGCACTCGCCGCCCGGCACGGCCTGTCGGTCAGCGGGGCCCGGCCCACCCTGCCCGACTACGTGCGCCGGCTGTGGGCCAGGCGGCACTTCATCGGCGCCTTCTCCACCGCCAAGCTCACCGCCCAGTACAGCCAGGCCAAGCTGGGCCAGGTCTGGCAGGTCATGACCCCGCTGCTCAACGCGGCGGTGTACTTCCTCATCTTCGGCGTGCTGCTCCAGACCAAGAAGGGCGTGCCCGACTACGTCCCGTTCCTGGTGACGGGCGTGTTCATCTGGACCTTCACGCAGAGCTCGATCATGTCGGGCACCCGGGCCATCTCCGGCAACCTCGGCCTGGTGCGGGCCCTGCACTTCCCCCGGGCCGCGCTCCCCGTCTCCTTCTGCCTCCAGCAGCTCAAGCAGCTGCTGTACTCGATGGCCGCCCTGGTCGTCATCCTGCTGGCCTTCGGTGTGCCGCCGGCCGCCTCCTGGGTGCTGGCGGTCCCGGCCCTGGTGCTCCAGTTCACCTTCAACGCCGGCGTCGCGATGATCATGGCCCGGCTGGGTTCCAAGATCCCCGACATCGCCCAGCTGATGCCGTTCGCGCTGCGCACCTGGATGTACGTCTCCGGCGTGATGTGGAGCATCGACCAGCTCATCGACAGACACGGCGACCTGCCGTCCTGGGTCGGCCCGGTCCTCCAGGCCAACCCCGCCGCCGTCTACATCGACCTGATGCGCTTCGCCCTGATCGACACCTTCCACGCGAGCCAGCTGCCCTCCCACGTGTGGCTGCTCGCCGTGGGCTGGGCCCTGCTCGCCGGGATCGGCGGCTTCATCTACTTCTGGAAGGCTGAGGAGACGTACGGCCGTGGCTGAGCACACTGAGGAACGCGTTCCCACCGTCGTCGCCGACCGCGTCGACATCGTCTACCGGGTCAACGGCACCGGCGCGGGCCGGGGCTCCGCCACCGCCGCGCTCAACCGGATCGTCCGCCGCAAGAAGACCGAGAAGGCGTCCGGCGTGCGCAAGGTGCACGCGGTGCGCAACGTGTCCTTCGCGGCGTACCGGGGTGAGGCGATCGGCCTGATCGGCACCAACGGCTCCGGCAAGTCGACGCTGCTCAAGGCCGTCGCCGGTCTGCTCCCGGTGGAGAACGGCAAGATCTACACCGACGGCCAGCCGTCCCTGCTCGGCGTCAACGCGGCGCTGATGAACGACCTGACCGGCGAGCGCAACGTCTACCTCGGCGGCCTGGCCATGGGCATGTCCCGGGAGCAGGTCAAGGAGCGCTACCAGGAGATCGTCGACTTCTCCGGCATCAACGAGAAGGGCGACTTCATCACCCTGCCGATGCGCACGTACTCCTCCGGCATGGCCGCGCGGCTGCGGTTCTCCATCGCCGCCGCCAAGGACCACGACGTCCTCCTCATCGACGAGGCGCTCGCCACCGGTGACCGCTCCTTCCAGAAGCGGTCCGAGGCGCGCATCCGCGAACTGCGCAAGCACGCGGGCACGGTGTTCCTGGTCAGCCACAGCAACAAGTCGATCCGCGACACCTGCGACCGGGTGCTCTGGCTGGAGCGCGGCGAACTGCGCATGGACGGCCCGACCGACGAGGTGCTCAAGGAGTACGAGAAGTTCACCGGCGGCCCGGACAGGGCGAAGCCCAAGCCGAAGCCGAAACCGAAGCCGAAGCCCAAGGCCGCGACTGAGCCCAAGGCCGAGGCCGAGGCCGAGCCGCAGGCCGAGCCAAAGACCGAGGCCGGGGCCGCCGAGCCGAAAGACGCCGCCGTTCCCTCGTGAGGCGTAGCTCCGGTCAGCCTTGTTGACGCATCGGCGCCAGTATGGCCGTAGACGTCGTGCGGCGTGCCGAAGCGAAGGGGGCCATCGCGATGCCCGAACTCAGTGTCGTCGTCCACGGGCCGAACACCCAGGACCACCTGACCGGGCTTCTCGACTCGCTGGCCGCGCACCCGCACCCGGAGACCGAGGTGATCGTCGCGGCGGTCGGCGACTGGGCCCGCGAGACCGCCGAACGGCACGCCCCCGCCTTCCAGGTCGTGCCGCTGCCAGACGGCACCGGCGACGCCGCGGCCCGGACGGCGGGGGCGGCCCGCGCGACGGGCCGCTGGCTGCACTTCGTCCACGCCCAGGACGGCCTGCCCGCCGGCGCCCCCCGCACGGTCGCCGAGCACACCGCCGCCCTCCCCGACCCGGTCGACGTCCTCCTCGTCGACCACGTCCGCTCCACCTGGCGCACCTTCGGCCTGCCCTCCCCGGACGGCCCGCTGCTCGCCCGCGCGGGCCGCGCGGGACACGCCCTCGACGACTGCGCGCACCTGCTGCGCACGGCCCCGCTGCTCGGCACCCGGATCGTGCGCGCCGCGTTCTGGCGGGCGCGCGAGGAGTTCCTGACGACGGACGAGGAACCGTTCGCCGCGTACGCCGCGCTGCTGCTGGCCGACCGGGTCGCCGCGCTGCCGCACCCGGCGTACGAGGAGCGCCGGCTGCGCGCCGAGTCCCTCCCGCCGGTCACCGCCGAGCGGCACTACGCCCTGATCGACCGCTACGAGCGGCTCCTCGGCCTCGCCCACGACCGCCCCGCCCCGTACGCCGTCCTGTACGACGTGATGGTCCGCGACTGCCTGCGCACCTTCGTCCGCGCCGGGATGCCGGAGCCGGTCGCGCGGGAGTTCTTCCGCCGGGCCTCGCTCGCGGCACTGCGCCGCCGCCCCGAGGGGCACCGGCGCCCGGCCGGCCTCGAAGGGGTGCGCCGCTCGCTCCTCGAAGAGGGCTCCTACGGCCGCTACCGCGCCTTCCAGGCCGCCAACCACGCGCGCCGCACCGTGCGCGCCACCGTGCGGACCCGCCGCGGGCAGGCGGTCGCCCGGCTCCGCGGCCACCAGTACCGGCGTGCGCTCGCCGCCCCGGCCGACCCGGGTCTCGCGGTGTTCTCGGCGTACTGGAACCGGGGCGTGGCCTGCAACCCGGCCGCGATCGCCGCGAAGCTCGGCGAACTCGCCCCGCAGATCCAGCCCGTGTGGGTGGTCGACGCCGCGAACGCGGCCCTGCTGCCGCCCGGCACCGACCACGTCGTCCCCGGCTCCCGCCGCTGCTGGGAGGCGCTGGCGACCGCGAAGTACCTGGTCAACAACGTCAACTTCCCGAACGCGGTGGTCAAACGGCCCGACGCGGTCCACCTCCAGACCCACCACGGCACCCCGCTCAAACGGATGGGCCTGGACCAGCTGCCCTACCCGGCCGCCGCCAAGGGCACCGACTTCCAGGCGCTGCTGGAGCGCGTGGACCGCTGGGACTACAGCGTCTCCGCCAACAGCCACTCCACCCGCATGTGGCAGCGGGCCTACCCCTCGCGCTGGGTCTCCCTCGACCACGGCTATCCGCGCAACGACGTCTACTACACGGCGGGCGCCGACAAGGTCCGCGCGGTCCGCGACCTCCTCGGCATCCCGCCGGGCCACCGCGCCGTCCTCTACGCGCCGACCCACCGCGACTACGAGGCGGGCTTCACCCCGCGTCTTGACCTCTCCGCCCTCGCCGACCGGCTCGGCGAGCGGACGGTCCTGCTGGTCCGCGCCCACTACTTCTACGAGGGCTCCGGCTCCCCCCTCAGCGGCCTGCACCGCCCAGGCCGCGCCGCCCGCATCGTCGACGTCTCCTCCTACGATCCCGTCGAGGACCTCTGCCTCGCCGCCGATGTCCTGGTCACGGACTACTCGTCGATCATGTTCGACTACGCCAACCTCGACCGGCCGGTCGTCATCCACGCCGACGACTGGGAGACGTACCGCACCACGCGCGGCGTCTACTTCGACCTGATGGCCGACGCGCCGGGGCCGGTCGCCCGCACCCAGGCCGACCTGACGGAGATCCTCACCACGGACGCCTGGCGCGACGAGCGCGCCGCCAAGGCGCGGGCCGCCTTCCGCCGCCGCTTCTGCGAGTTCGACGACGGCCGCGCCGCCGAACGCGTCGTACGGCGGGTCTTCCTCGGCCAGGACGAGGAGTCGCTGCCGCCGGTCCTGCCGCTGGAGGAGCGCACACCGGCCCCGACCCCGGAGGAGTGCGCGTGACCACCCCCGGCGCTCCCGGCGCTCCCGGCGCTCCCGGCGCTTCCGGCGCTTCCGGCGCTTCCGGCACCTTCAGTGCCCCCGGTGCCCCCGGTGCCCCCGGCACTCCCGGCACCCCGGACGTCACTGTCACGGTCATCGTCCACAACGACGCCGGACGGCTCCCCCGGGCCGTCGAGTCCGTCCGCCGCCAGACCCACCGGAACCTGGAGATCGTCATCAGCGACGACCACTCCACGGACGGCACCCCGGCGGTGGCACGGGCGCTGGCCGCAGCGGACCCTCGCGTCGTGTACCTGCGCCTGAGCGAGAACAGCGGCGGGTGCAGCGCCCCGCGCAACCGCGCCCTGGAGATCGCCCGCGCCCCCCGCCTGATGTTCCTCGACAGCGACGACGAACTCCCCGAGCGTGCCGTCGAGACCCTCCTCGCCGCCCACCGCGCACGCGACCTCGACTTCGCGATGGGCGCGGTACGGAGGGTACGGGTGGACAACGGGCGCCACTCGACCTGGATGCCGCACCTGGTCGCCGAGGAACGCACGCTCGACGGCATCGAGGCCGACCCCCGGCTCTTCTTCGAGCACCTCGCCACCAGCAAGATGTACGCCCGTGCCTTCCTCGACCGGCACGGCCTGCGCTTCCCCGAGGGCATCCACTACGAGGACCAGCTCTTCTCGGCGCAGGCGTACTGCCTGGCCCGTACCTTTACGATCGTCCCGGACCCGGTCTACCTCTGGTACATCGAGCCCTACGCCGCCTCCTCCGACGCCTCCATCTCCAACCAGCGGGACCGGCTCACCAACGTCGCCGACCGCGTCCACGTCCAGCGCCTCATCGACGCGTTCCTCGAAGAGAGCGGGCACGGGGCGCTGCGCGAGGACAAGGACCACAAGTTCCTGAAGCACGACTTCCGCATGTACGCGGGCGACCTGCCCTTCCGGGACGAGGAGTGGCTGTGCTCCTTCGCGGAGCTGGTCGTCCCCTACCTGGACACGCTCGCCCCGGGTGCCTTCGCCCGGCTCCCGCGCGCCGAACGCGTCGTCCTCCAGCTTCTCCGCGACCGCCGGCTCGACGACGCGCGGCAGGCGGCGCGGGGACTCGGCCACGGGGTGGCGCCGCGCGCGGTGACGACGGACGAGGACGGCCGTACGTACTGGGGTGACCACGTCCCGGAGACGGCGGACGCCCGCCGCGAACTGGACCTGACCGACCTGGAACTGGACACCCGCCCGTTCTTCAGCGCGCAGTTCCGGCACGAGATCACGGACGTCGGCCGGGGCGCGGGCGCCTCCGTCGACCTGACCGTGCGCACCTACGATCCCGCGCTCCGCCTGCCGGTCGGCCCGCGGCGCGCGACGCTGCTGCTCTCTCCCGGCGGACGCCGCATGACGGTGCCGTTCCGTCTGGTGCCGGTGCGGCCGGGGGTCTTCGAGGGCCATGTCCACCTGGACCTGGGGGCGGCCCGGCTCCCCCTCCAGGGCTTCACGGGCGTACGCCATCCCCTGCTCCGGCTGCGCCACCAGGGCCAGTCCCACACGAGTCTGCTCCTGGCCCCGCCGTCCTTCCCGCCCCTGCGGGCCCGCGTCCCCTACCGCTCCGGCACGTCCCCGCACGTCATCACGGTCACCCCGGAACCCCACGCCCCCGGCCGCCTGAGCATCGCCTGGCACCCCACGGGCCTCCCCGCCCGCCTGCTGTCCCCGCTCCTCCGCCGCGTGACCACCCCCCGCCTGAAACAGGCGGTCCGAACGGCCCCCGCAGCCCTCCCCTGACGGGGGGGGGGGGGGGGGGGGGGGGGGGGGGGGGGGGGGGGGGGGGGGGGGGGGGGGGGGGGGGGGGGGGGG